>DAVZJH010000060.1:0-12780 GCA_052272885.1 Anaerovibrio sp.
GATAACCATAGGTATCGGCTACTACTTCTATCGCCTGATTGGCGGCTTCCTGTCTAAGTTCCTAGATGTATCCGATAGGGTATATCACGGTGATATGACCATCAATCTGGACTATGATACCCCAGATGAATTTGGCAAAATCGCCCATTCCTACAATGATACCCTGAGCAAGATCAGAAATATCACTGCAGAAATTCAGAAAATTGCCGACGAGCTAACCAATTCTGCTCAGACCATGTACACCGGTGTTCATGAATCTGCTCAGGTTGTTAATTCCATAGCTGTATCCATTAACGATATAGCAGAGCTGTCTATTTCTCAGAACAAGAACGTAGATACCGCTGCCTCTGCTTTGGACAATATTGTCAGCGGGGTGAACAATGTAGCTGATTTGGCCAAGCAGACCGCTGAGAAGGCCAGCGATGTAGGCAACACTGTTAGCCAGGGCCTGAATGGTATCAACACCATTGCTCAGCATATGGACCGCATTGAAACTATGGTAAGCGCCTCTGCCCAGCAGGTAGATACTCTAGGTCACCGCTCCGAAGAAATCGGCCAGATTGTAGAAACCATTGTTAGTATTTCTGGTCAGACCAACCTCTTGGCTCTCAACGCTGCTATTGAGGCCGCTAGAGCTGGTGAGCATGGCCGTGGCTTTGCCGTTGTAGCCGAGGAAATCCGCAAGCTGGCTGAGGACTCTCAGGAGGCAGCCCAGCATATTGCAGAGCTTATCGGCACTATTCAGGGAGAAACCAAAAAAGCTGTAGAAGCCATGCACAATGGCAACGATGGTGTTCGTCAGGGCGCTGAGGTTGTGAAGAAAGCCACTGAGGAATTTAGTCAGGTTGGCGGCATGGTAGACAATATGGTAGATCAGATGGCTCAGGTTGCCAAGCATATTGAACAGGTATCTGCGGAATCTGGTTATGTAGTAGATGCTACCACCAGTGTCAGCAAGGAGAGCGACAAGATATCCAACGAAACTCAGCAGGTTTCTGCTGCCTCCGAGGAACAGTCTGCCACTATGCACCAGCTGGCAGACGAAAACACCAAGCTGGCAGATATGTCCAAGCGCCTGCAGGATCAGTTGAAAATATTCCGCACCTAATCTCCCACCTCTATAAGTTGGGGACATCGGACACCTCTATAGGTGGAGGACATCGGACACCTCTATAGGTGGAGGACATCGGACACCTGGTTATAAAAAGGCATGATTACCTGCTTTATATTCCGGCAGGAATTATGCCTTTTACTTTGTCAAATATTAATATTTTTTATGGCCTTAGATATGGGTTTTTAACATTTTCTATTTTTTTATACTAACAAATGTGATATTATATAAATACATGGTTTGTAGCTTATGAAAGGAATATTATACCATGATTAGATTACCCATAAATAAATTAAAACCAGGCATGGTTACAGCTCAGAGTATCTACAACCAAAAAGGAGCCAGCTATCTCACCAGAGGCACCAAATTAAGCAGACAATATATAAACAGCCTGCGAAAGATTGGTATTTCCAAGGTAACTATTACCTCTCTGGATCCAGATTTATCCCTGGCACCACCAGAGGATATTATCAAGGAGGAAACCAGAGTAACGGCTATCCATCAGGTATTTGATACCTACTGCCGTCTACAGCAGGATGACCATCTGGATATACCCCCTTTGCTTTCCACCTCTGAATCCATTATTGAGGATTTGATTCAAAAGCCAGAAAATCTGGTGCAGATTACGGATATCCGCCTTTATGACGATTATACCTTTGCACATTCCGTTAATGTGGCAGCTCTTTCTGCCATGCTGGGTCTGCTGTGCCATTATTCTAAAAATGACTTAATGACTCTCACGGCAGGTGCCCTGCTTCATGATATTGGCAAGCTGGATGTATCCCGCAATATTCTCAACAAGACCACTGCTTTGTCCGATGATGAGTTTACCCTGATTCGCCATCATCCTGAGTGGGGCTATCTACGGCTGGTCAATATTCAGAACAGCCATCTGAATATGAAAGCCATTGCAGATATTGCCTACCAGCATCACGAACACCTTGATGGACATGGCTATCCAAATCATTTGGTAGAGGATCAGATTTCTGAATTTGCCCGCATTGTGGCCATTACAGATGTATATGATGCTCTCACTACCCAGAGGCCATACAAGAAGGCCTATTCTCCTCATATTGCCTACAAGATTATGACCAAATGCTCCGGCAAGCAATTTGATCCATTGCTTCTGGACCTGTTCTTTAACCATGTTGCCCTGTTCCCAGTAGGTACGGTGCTAAGAACAGTCCTTGGATTTGCCATTGTCAAATCTACCACCATTGGTATGACCCGGTACCCCAAGGTAATTCTTTTTGCAGACAGCAATCGCCGTCTGCTGGATACCCCGGTTACTATGGAGGTCAACCAGCAGGAACCTGGTTTTATCGAATCGGTCTTGGACGGCTCTGAGCTAACCGCCCTATGCTATCACTTGAAATATAATCCATCCGTACTATTGATGGACAATCAATAACATAATCTGCAATAAAAAAACAGCGAGGAAATCCCCGCTGTTTTTATATTACCATCATCTATTGTACGAACAAACACAACATGATATAATTTGATTGGTGCTGCCATAACGGTAGGCGGTCAGTCCAAGATAAGTGCTTTTGCTAGTTGTCTGGGATTCTGTCCCTTTAGTTTCAGGCCTCCTTGGAGGACTAAAATCCGAAGGGTGGTGATACTATGTCCATAGCTGTCGCAGGATTTGTCGTAGCCTGTATTGGTGTTACGATTGCTTGCATTAGCTTCGGCTATCAGCTGGGCAAGGATATTCATAAAAAGCAGAAATGACCGCCCATAGTCCAAATAGCGCGGTCATTATCTGACTAAACCTATAGGGCTGTCCGTCTATCGGCAGCACTTTTTCTATCTACTTTCATTATAACATTTTTCTGCTAGTATGCAAGAGAATGTTTTTACCACCATAGATAATCATTATTTGCAAAGCTGCATTTTGCGCTGGCTAAAGGTGACTGGCTGCAGTTTAGCGGCCTCTGCCAGCTCCAGAGCTACCTGGAAATTCATGCCGATATTCTGAGCTATATGGGCATCAGAGCCAAGAGATACATACCGTCCTCCCAGAGCGTAATAACGCTGATAGATAGGCAGCAGCTTCTCCGCGGCCTCCTTATCCCCCAGACGGCGAGTATTCAATTCCATAATCGTATCAGTTTCCAAGGCTGTTCTCAGCACAGCATCCACTTCCTCATGGAATTGACCATAGATGATATTCTTATCCTCATAAGGCGCATAACGGCATATATAATCAATGTGCCCCAGCACATCAACATAGGAATGCCTTGCCAGCTCCCGAGCCATTACCCGCAAATAAATACCATAGGCCTCCTCCTTGGATTTGCCCTGATAAAAATCCTCATAATACAAATCCATCAAATCAATGATATGTATGGAGCCTATAACCAAATCAAAGGGAGCCTGAGCCACAAATTCCTGATTGGCCTTCAAGCAGGTATCAGTAATACCTACCTCTACTCCCAGCTGTAGATTCTCTCCCCGCTGACTGCCGTACTGCTGCCAATATTCACTAGGCACAAACCGAAAATCCATATCCTTATAGGTTCTGGTATGCACATAATCATACTGAACCTCCCACGACTAAAGTCGCGGGGTTCCTGCTTCACAGACCGTAGCGTTATGCCGAAGCATATCCGTCTTACACAATCTCCACAGGCTATCCCCGTAGTTCCTACGGTTCTTATATATGTTATTACGCTATTTTTAATATCCGTAAGCCTTCGTTTAGAATATTTTTTGCTGCATTTATATCTCTGTCGTGCTCAGTATTACACTTTGGACAAACCCATTCTCGCAAAGATAAATCCTTTACAGCAGTATTTTTGTACCCACATACATGGCATATTTGACTTGATGGATAGAATTTATCTATCTTCACAAGCTCTTTGCCATGCCATTTAGCCTTATACTCTAGCTGTCTTGTGAACTCTGACCAACTGACATCTGAAATGCTTCTAGCAAGCTTATGGTTCTTTACCATATTTTTGACTTGCAAATCTTCAACGCAAATTACATCGCAGGATTTTATTAGCTTACTAGACAGCTGTTGCAAGCTATCCTTCCGCTGATTGGCTATGTATTCCTGAAGCCTTGCCACTTTAATTCTTGCCTTGTGCCAATTTTGACTGCCCTTTGTTTTTCGGGACATTCTACGTTGGAGTTTGGCAAGCTTCTTGAGTGAGCTTTTTAGATACTTAGGATTTTCATACTTTTTACCATCAGAGGTTATTGCAAATTCCTCTAAGCCTAAATCTATACCAATATACTTGTCAGTTCTCATGAAAACAGGCTTTTCTATATCTGTACAACAAAGAGAAACATAATATTTCCCGCTTGGTGTTTGACTTATTGTAGCATTTACTATTCTTCCTTGAGGAATCTGTTTATCTCGAAATTTAACCTTTCCGATTTTGGGAAGTTTTATTCTTCCGTCAAGAAAAGCAATATTGCCATTGGTATAGTTAGTTTTATAGCTTCTATGCCTGTTCTTTTTTGACTTGAATTTTGGAAATCCTGAACCTGTAAAGAAGTTTTTATAAGCTATTTCCAAATCTTTTAAAGCATTTTGCAATGAACATTTATCTGGTTCTTTTAACCAAAGAAGTTCCTGCTTTAATTTTGTAAGGTCAGCAGAGCATTTGCTATAACCAAAAGTCAGTTTTTCAGTTTTATAGAGTTCAATTCTTTTTGCTAAATAATAGTTGTATACATATCTTACACAGCCAAAGGTTTTCTGTATAAGAATTTCCTGTGTTTTGTTGGGATATATTCTAAACTTGAAGCCTTTTTCCATTTTAGCACACTTTCTTATTTGCAAAATATCTTATGTCTTTATTATAACACGCATATATTTCGTAAACTAGTGTTTTTTATTTTGTGCTAAAATGTGAAAATTACTTCACATATATAAGAATAGTAGTTCTTTTTTAGTCGTATTTGGGAGATTGTCGTTCACCGAAAGTCGCTACGCTCTCGGCAGTTCTCTTATGAACTTCTTTAGCTTTCACTAAAGCACAGACTATATCTTATCCGTCAGCTTTGCCTGTTACGGTCTACCCACTTCCCACCACTTGATGGTACTTCCCTCAGGAGGAATAGTCGTTGAGCTTTCTCCTATTCGGAGCTTAGTTGCTGATTGTCCATTCTTTAGCACTTAGGGTTTAACCTTATGCCATACAGCAGATTTTTTCCGCTTTCGCCACATTCACGCCTAGGCTTGTTTCATCCTTACGTTGTAGTTCTGCTATCTTTAGGAATTTCCAGCAGTTCGAGTAGTATTGGATAGATTTTAAGCATCTATCTCTACGCACATATTTCTATATGCGCTGACTAGCTTGGTCGCCTAACTCACGGCTAAAGTCACGAGTGTGCGGCTCCCATTTAATCAAAATGCTCTGTCAGAGTCAAACCTATCCCTAGCTTCTCTCTGGCTTCTATGGCCTCCTGCAAGGTCATCTGGGAATCAGAAGAAAACTCTGTATGAGAATGATTGTCGAATATCATTGCTCCCCAGCCTCCTCCAGATACTGCTTCAAAGCCTTGGCCAGCTGATCTGGACAGGAGGTAGCCTTGGCACCACAGCGAATACCCTCTAGCCTGCTAATAATCTCCTGCAGCTCCATACCCTCAGTCAGCTTGCCAATCCCCTGCAAATTACCGTTACAGCCACCTAGCACTCTAAGATTGTGCAGCTTGCCATCCTCCACTTCAAATTTCATCAAACGGGCACACACTCCCTGAGGAGCATACTCCACCTTCGCCATGCTAATCTCTCCTTTTAGCGAATTAACCATCAAATTTATCTACATCTGCCAAAGCCCTTATTCCTGTACAAAGGCATCTGCCAAAATCCCAAATTCCTCCAAGGAGAAGGTTTCTCCCCGACGACCGCTGTCCAAACCACATCTGTCAAAGGCCATCTTAATATCCTCCTGCAGGAAGCCTGCTCCCTTCAAGGCATTGGCCATGGTTTTCCGCCGCTGGCCAAAGGCTGCCTTAACCACTCGGAAGAACATTTTCTCACTCTTTACCTCCACCGCTGGCTTTTCCCGCACATCGCAGACAATAACCACGGAATCCACCTCTGGTGCCGGTATAAAGGAGCGAGGAGGCACATCAAAGGCAATATGAGGCCTGGTATAATACTGTACTGCCACAGACAGAGCACCATAAATCTTGCTGCCTGGCTGGGCAATCATTCTCAGGGCCACTTCCTTTTGTACCATAGTAACCAAAATGGAAATTGGCAAATGCTGCTCCAGCAAAGCCATCAAAATCGGAGTGGTAATATAGTAAGGCAGATTGGCTGCTACCTTAAAGGGCTTGTTCCCCATCAGCTCAGGAATATTCACCTTGAGAATATCTCCTGGTACAATGGTAACATTATCATAGCCCTCCAGAGTGTGAGCCAACACTGCAGGCAGCTTCTTGTCCAGCTCCACTGCAGTTACCTTGGCGCCAGATTCTGCCAATCCCTGAGTCAAGGTACCAATACCTGGCCCAATCTCCAAGATATTATCCTCCGGCCCTGCCCCGGCTGCATCCACAATTCCCTGAACAATACCTGCATCCACCAGGAAATTCTGTCCCAGCTTCTTGGCCGCTCTCAGGTTAAAGGCCTTCATAATATGCCTGGTGACCTGGGGATTGGCAATTACCGGATGGGTGGTTTTTATAGTTTCTGTCATATATCTCTACTCCTTTATTTCTCCAGCTCTGCCACAGCCTGCTGAAACTCCTGACGAGTAATACCATAGTGATTCAACCGCTGCAAAAATGTCTTGGCATTGGCATAGCCAATGCCAAGCACAGCTCCCAGCTTGGCCCGTTTTTCGCTGGCTGCTGGGGAACCGCTAATCCCTGCCTTAAGCAAATCTACTCCAGTAAAATTGTTGGTTGGCTCCCAATCCATAGTTCTTACCTTGGCCAAGGCAGTACGAATGGCCTCAGGGGAAGCCTGCTCAATTCCAATATCATTATTAGCAGTAGCATCCTCCTTGGGAATAAAGGCATGCTTGGCCTCTGGAAATCTTTTGGTTAGAAAACGACGAATCCGCTCTCCTGCTGAATCTGGATCTGTCATAATGATAATGCCCCGCTTCTGGTAGGCCTTAGCAATGGAATCCAGGGCCTGGGGTTTGAGATTAAACCCCTCTGTAATAATGCAATCTGCCTCCACAGCCTTGTCTATGGCCACTACATCCATTTTTCCTTCAACAACTAAAACTTCCTTAATCATTTTCGTCCCTCAATATTTCCTTAACCGCCTGATATACATCCTCGTGAATATCCTGCACCCTTCGCAAATTTCCCTGCTGGGCACAGCTAATCTTAACCCAGCCATATTTTTCAGCCACCTCATTATAAGCCCTATGGCAATGATGGAGATAGCTGGTATCCCTCTCATGAATATCCTTTTGGCGGCTGCTATCCTTGGCCGCCCGGCTATTAATCAGCCTATCACTAATCTCCGGCGGCATATCCAGATAAACAACCCTATCTGGCACCGGCAGCTGCAATCTCCCAAATTCAAAATCCCACAGCCAGGACAGAAATTTCTCCCGCTCTGCCGGATCCTTCAGCTTCACCGCCTGATGTACCATATTGGAGGTAGTATATCTATCCGCCAAAATAATCCAGCCAGACTCATAGGCCTGACGCCACTTCAAAAGATAAGAAGCATAGCGATCCACCGCAAAAAAGGCCGAAGCCCCATAGGCACTGACATTTTCTGCCTGCTGACCAAATTCGCCCCCTAGGTACATTCGCACCAAGGCGGAGGATTCAGATTGATAATCAGGATATTCCACCTTTAGAACCTGATAGCCCTCCGCCAACAGCCTATCATACAAGGCCTTGGTCTGGGTAGCCTTGCCAGAGCCATCTCCTGCCTCTATGGTAATCAGCTTTCCCTTGCTCATATATATTCTCCTTGTCATATCCTATTTACACGCTAATCCATCCTGCATGCCAGCCTTCTGACACACCCTGATAGTCTTCAATGTACCATCGGCAGCCCCAGACAAGCGCATACCCTTGGCCTGATAAAATCTGATGTATTCCACCACAGCCTCTGTAATCTCCTCTCCAGGACACAAAACCGGAATACCGGGAGGATAAAAAGCAATGGTTTCCCCGCAAATACAGCCAATAGCCTCCTCTAACGCCACAGTCCTAATAGGAGCAAAAAACGCTTCCCTGGGACTCATACGTTGAACCACCATAGGCATTTCAGCCATAGCAGAAACAGCCTTATTTGCTGTCTTGGTTGCCAGCCGCCCTTGATGCTGAGCCGCCAGCTCCTGCAATGCCTGCAGCAATCTATCTGCCTCTCTCTGGGTATCTGCCATAGAAATAATAAAAAGCAGATTCTCAGGATCTGACAGCTCGCACTGCACCTTCCACTGATGCCGCAGCAACAGCTCTGCCTCCTGACCAGAAATATCCAGCCCTGCCAAATTAACCGTTACCTTGGCCCAGTCTAAGGCTATCGCTCCCCGTTTATCATCTGATAAGTCCTGACCAGCCTTCTGACCTTCCCAGATTTCCTTACCAGGACAGTACAGCCCCGGAATTTCATTGATTTTTTTTCTCAGCCACTGAGCCAGCTCCACTGCTCTATTCACCCGCTGTGCCCCTTCCTGAGCCATTTGTAAGCGAGCTATATCCAAAGAAGCCAGCAGCAGCTGATTAGGGCTGGTGGATTGCAGGAGACTGGCTGCTTGTCGTATCCTCTCCGCCTCCACCCTATTACTGCCGATATGCAGCATAGAGGTCTGAGTCATGGAGCCTAACAGCTTGTGGGTGCTCTGAGCCGACACATCAGCCCCCAGCTCAATAGCCTGCTTAGGCAGGTCCTTGCCAAAGCGCAAATGAGCACCATGAGCCTCATCTACCAGCAAAAGCATATTAGCTTCGTGAACCAGCTCTCCTATCCGCTGCAAATCACAGCAAAAACCATAATAGGTAGGATATACAGCCACAAGAGCCTTGGCCTCTGGATGTTCCCTAATAGCCTGCTGCACCGTTGCCACACTTAGTCCCATAGCAATACCCAATTGGGTATCTATCTCTGGCTGAACGTATATGGGCACCGCCCCAGCTAGAATAATGCCCCCCATAATGGAACGATGGGCATTCCTAGGCACCAGCACCTTATCTCCCGGAGACAGAGTGCCCACCAGCATAGCCTGAATAGCTCCAGTGGTGCCATTAATTACAAAAAGGCTTTCCCTGGCGCCCCACAGCTCTGCCGCCAGTTCCTGAGCCTCCTTGATACAGCCTGCTGGCTCATGTAAATCATCCAGCTCCTCCATAAGAGAAACCTCCTGCCGCAGACCTGCCTCTGTAATCAGTCTCTTTAACAGAGGATGTGCCCCTAGGCCCTGCTTATGACCGGGGGTATGAAAAGCAAGGGCACCGTCCCCTGCATATGCTTCCATTGCCTTAGAAATCGGTGCCGTAAACTGTCTATTATTCTTTTTCATTATCCAGCCACCAGACAAGGCAACTTAATATGTACCTTGGTGCCTTCTCCCGGCTTGGAAATAACATTTAAGGATGCCCCTATGAGCTTGGCTCTTTCCTCCATGCCCAAAAGGCCAAAATGACCATCCCCATCTCCCCGGTTCCGGGCATCTTCCATTTGATCCACATCAAAGCCCTTGCCTGCATCCTCTACCAGAATAGACAGACATCCTCTGGTAAACAAAAGCCTTAGATTGCACTCCTTCACCTCTGCGTGGCGTTGCACATTACCCAGTGCCTCCTGAATGATTCTAAAGAGAGTAACCTCCACATGCTTCTCCAGCTCACATTCCTTACCCTTGACACTGAAATCCACCTGCAGACCCTTACGCTCTGCCAGCTTGCTGACCAGCTGCCGCAGGGCTGCCACCAGGCCCAAATCATCCAAGGACATAGGCCGCATATCAAAAATAATCTGCCGTACATTTGCCAGACAGTGACGAATCTGCCGTCTCAGCTCCTGCAGGCCCTTCTTGGCCTCCTCTGGGCGAGTATCCACCAATCGTTCACAAATAGAAGCCTGATAAACCAGGGTAGCCATCTCCTGGGCCGGGCCATCATGTATCTCTCTGGAGACTCGGAGACGCTCATCCTCCTGAGCCTTGATAATCTGTACCCCTAGGAATTTGTTCTTTGAAGCCACATCCATCTGGGCTACCACACTGCTAATCTGAGATGTAAGATACCCCACTACTGTACCCAGCTTGGTCGCCAAGCGCTCTGCCATCATCAAGGTCTGCTCCATGCCCCGCAGTCTCAGCTCCAGACGATCCCGCTGACGGCGGGACTGAAACTCCTTCTCCTTGGCCAGAGCCAGCCTTACCTGTACATCCTTAACAGCCTCATAGCTCTCCCGAATCTTGTCCTCGGAATAATTAGCAAAATTACTGCTAACCTGCACCAACCGCTGCTTCTCCTGTTGCTCACAGTGCACCAGCATATCCACCTCATCCTGGAGCTTGCGAGTTTCCTCCTTCAGCTCCTTCAGCATCACAGTGGAAGTTTCCACATCGTTTTTGGTATTTTCGTATATTTCGTAAATCTGCCCCTTGCTATTTTCCATAGCCTCCAAAGTATTTTGAAAGGCATCTCTAAGCAGTTTTTCGCCCTGCTTATCCATATCTATATCATTTGAAAGTGCCATACCCTATTCTCCCGCATTACAAAAAATTACCTAGTCCATTTTATTGTACATTATCAAAAGAATTTAAGCAAAATATTTTTTCCACAAAAAACAGGCCCCCATGAGAGAGCCTGTAGTTTATTCAGCGGGCCATAGCAGAAATATGTTCTGCTGCCCCTATATTATCCTCATAAACAATGGTTTTGGCTGGCTGGAAGCCATTAAAGCCAGTGGCTGCCGAGGAGCTGTAGGAGCCCATTTCCGGACTAAGCACCAGAGAACCTACCTGCAAGGCAGGAGCAGGATAATCTCTGGCCACCACATCAATGGAATCACAGCTAGGCCCTACAAAAACCGAAGGCACCTTGACACCCTGCTGGAAAAATTCCAGCTTGTAGGTCCAATGGTCAAAAACCAGTCCATTGTAGCTGCCATACATACCATCATCCAGCACATACCAAGGCTGACCATTCCGCTCCTTGGTGCCGATTACCCTTGTGACTAGATTCACCGCTGTACCACACATATAACGGCCTGGCTCTGACCAGATTTCCACCTCTGGGAACAGCCTGTCCAGATAACGGCGAATATCCTCCGTCATGGCATCCAAGTCTGGCTCTGGCTGTCCAGCCTCCGGAATAGGCAGGCCACCGCCAATATCCAGCACGGTCAGCTTCATGCCCTGCTGCTCCGCCTCATCAAAGAGCCTCCGACACAAGGTCAATGCCCTGCCGTAGGCTTCAGATTTCAGGGACTGACTGCCAACATGGAAGCAAATACCTGCTGGCACCAAGCCAGCCTCCTTGGCCTTATGCAAAAGAGACAATGCCTTGCCAGGCACCACCCCGAATTTTTCGTTCAGATTAACCACCGCAGAATCATTTTCCACCTGTACCCGCACCAATACCCGGGCACCAGGAGCACCTGCCGCCAATTTTTTTATTTCGCTTTCATCATCGAAGGTAAATCTATCCACCCCCAGCTTGGCTGCCTCAGCAATATCCCAGGCCGGTTTCACAGGGTTGGCATAAATCATTCTGCTGCCTGGCACTCCCAATGAGGCCAGCAGCCTTATTTCCCCAATAGATGCCACATCAAAATTCGACCCTAGAGCAGCCATGCGCTGCAAAATCGCCGGTTCCGAATTGGCCTTAATAGCATAAAATACCTTTACACTGGGTAGCTTCTCACAGAGATAGCGATAATTTTTTTCTACCCTATCCAGAGACACCACCATAAATGGGGTAGGATATCTGTCTGCCAGATATTCCATTTCTTCTTCAGTTAAACGAAAGCTTTTCATAACAACTCCTATTCTTCTCATAAGGTCCCTTGCGGCTTCCTTATGCAGTGTACAAATACGGTGTGCTATACCTCCTCAATGTACACTGTCTTTGCATCTTTGTATTTTTTAGCACACCTATGACTTGCATTATAGACTTATCCAACTACAAATGCAATAAAAAATTTGCATTTATAGAGATTTCAAAGTAAAATTTATAGATAGATAAACACAGCATAATGCTGACACATAAAAGGAGAAGTTAGATGAGCATTTTTGACAGATTTTTACCCAAAAAGAGACAGCCTGAGGTAAAAAATACCATTCCTCAGGAAAAGACCAATATTAAAAAGACCTTCGGGGTATATTGCCACAAGCATCACAACACCAGCGGCGACAAACTTTGTCCAAAGTGTACTGCCCTTCTGGCCACTGTTATGACCAAGATTAACCGCTGCCCATATGGTATTACCAAACCAATCTGCGACCGTTGCGAGATTATGTGCTTCGGCTCTAAGCAGAACAAGGAATTTATGACCATTATGTCCAGCTCCAGCAAGGGTATGCTGCTGAGACACCCTATGATGAGCCTTAAGCACAAAATGGCCAGCTTTAGTGTGGACTACGCCAAGCGGGAGCAGGAAAAGCGGGCTGCCGAAAAGGCCGCTGCCAAGAAGAAAAATACTGAGGAAAAGGCAAAAGCCAAGGATGCAGGCAAAAAGAAATAATTACACAATAATAGGGGCTGTCCCATTGGGA
>DAVZJH010000061.1:0-12698 GCA_052272885.1 Anaerovibrio sp.
TCCCTAATTATATTTACAACTCTAGGGAGAGCGGTAACTCTACAAATCAGAATTTGAACGCAAAAAATAGCAGCTATTCTAAACGATGCTTTGTCAACATTTTTAGAATAGCTGCCATAAATAAATCTATTATTTTTCCAGCTCTTTAACCTTTTTCTCCAAGGCCTTTAGCTTCTTGTTCATATCGGTTATCTTCTGCAAATGAGCTTCCATCCGCAGCCATTCCTGATGTGGACGGGCTGGGAAGCCTGCGTAGAATACTCCCTCTGGAGTATTGCCAATAATACCGCTGCGAGCTGCAAATACAGAATTGCCCCCAATGGTAATATGACCTACTGTACCAGTCTGACCGCCAAAGGTTACATTTGGACCAGAGGTGGTGGAACCTGAAATGCCTGTCTGGGCTACAATGAGATTGCCCGCACCAATATGGCAGTTATGACCAATGTGTACCAGATTGTCAATCTTGGTACCCTTGCCAATAATAGTGGAACCAATGGTAGCCCGGTCAATACCTGCATGAGCACCAATTTCCACATCATCCTCCAGCACCACATTACCTACCTGTGGCACCTTGGTATGTACTCCGTCCTTGGTGGTAAAACCAAAGCCATCTGCACCAATAACCGCAGAGCTATGTACGATTACCCGCTGACCGACCTTGCAATGCTCCCGAATGGTGGCACTGGAATAAATAGTGGCATCCTTGCCGATTCTGGTGTACTGGCCAATATAGGTGTGAGGATAAAGGGTTACACCATCTTCAATTACTGCATGGTCATCTACAAAGGCCATAGGCATAATAGTAACATTCTCACCAATGGTAACATCCTGACCAATATGGGCTTCTGGGCTAACGCCCTTTTCATGAATAATAGGAGGGGTGTACAGAGCCAGCATAATAGCAAAGGCTGCTCTGGTATCCTCTACGAAAACAGCAGGCAAAGGAAAGTCCTGCTGAGCCTCCTTAACGGCTGCAGGCAGCAGAATAGCTGTTGCCTGACAGGTTTTGGCCTCCTCCACATGATTTTCATCAGCAAAGGTAATGTCTCCGGCTCTGGCACCAGTAATATTGTTAATGCCTGTAATCTCTACACTGCCATCTCCCTGAAGCTGGCCATTAATACGGGAGGCAATCTCCTCTAAGGTCATAATCATAGCAAATACCCCTCTAATCTCTTATTTTCTCTACCCAGACTTCTACAAACTACTGCAGCTTCTGAATAATCTCATCAGTAATATCTGTACCACCGCTGATAACTACGCCGTCCTTGCCATTGCTGTTCACAACAGTGTCCAGCTTCTTGGCCTTAACCACATCATCCAAAGCAGCATCCACCTTGGACTTTATCTGAGTGCTATACTGCTGCTGCACACCGGCAGCCTTCATCTGAAGCTGCTGCTGCAGCTTCTGCATCTCTTCATCAGAGGTGCCCTTGGCCTGAGCCTCCTGCAGCTGCTTGTCCCCATCCTGCTGTACCTCCTGCAGCTTGTTCTGCATTTCCTCAATAGAGGATTTTATCTGAGGTGCCTCATTCTGGATTCTGGACTGATCGATATAGCCTATATTAACCTTGCCACAGCCTGTAGCCAAAGCAGCTACACATAATGCTGACATAATAACTGCGGCAATTCTCTTTTTGGTTTTCATATAAAAAGCCTCTTTCCTGCTTTAACTTTTATTTATCTGCTCCTATGGGCTGAAAAGGCTGCTGCTTCATTTCCTGCAGCATTTCCTCTGTCAAGTCCAAGGTATCTATGCCAATAACCGGACTAAGTTTAGGCTCCCATTTGCCTGCTCCCAGATTCTCATAGACAATCCCCCGCAGATTGTCTGCGGGACTGGCCAGAATCAAGGTAAGCTTGTGCATAATAGCCAGCTTAGCAGCCCTGCCTGCAATATCATTGCGGATTTTGTCCTGTATCTGTCGAAGCTGTATTTTCCGCCCCTCCAAAAGAGCTCGCTTCTTGGCTGTATTAATTTTGCTTTCTACCGGAGACACAGCCTGCTCCATAGCCTGAGCATTGCGGTTTTGTACCTCCAGCTCCTTATCCAGCTCTGCCTGCTGAAGCTCCTGCTTGTTCTGTGCCTCCAATCGCTGCAGCTCTGCCATAGGGCCTGCTGCCTCCTGAGCCATCAACTGGCGGAAGTATTCCTCCTGCTCCTGAGACAGCTGAGCCACCACCTGTCCCCGCTGCTGCTGCAAGGTCTCAATACGAACTTGCATTTCCTGCACCTGCTCTGGAGTAAGCCCCAATACATCGGCACTATCTATCTTAATACGCAGATTCAACATCTCATTAAGATATTTTTGCTCCGCCTCCTGGCGCTGGGCCTCAAACTTTGGCCGCAGCTCCTGACGCTTTTCTTCTGCCAGAGCATTAAGCTGACGTATCAATTGATCATGTCTGGCCAAGCTATCCAAACGCATTTTCTGTTCAGTAGCCTCCTGAAATAACGCCTTATCTGGGGTAGGTGCTGTCTGAGGCAGCTTAATATCCTCCAGAACCAGGGCATTTTCCAGATGGTCAATATCCTGCTGAATCTCCTGCAGCCTGCCATAGTCTGGATGGGCCTTTATCAGCTGCTGCATATCCAACACCCCAATAACTGGCTCCGCCACTACCGTTTCTGGCTTTACTCCCCCCCACATCAGGTAGGCCCACAAAGCACCGAGGGAAACTAGCACCACAGCAGCACCAGCCAGCACTTGTCTCTTATGCTTCCCCAACAGGGTGGAGGCCTGCTCACTGTTTTCCTGCTCTGCCGCCATGAAATCCCTCCTTTGCCATTCACTTCTAGCCAATATCAGCAAAGTACCGAGCGCCTGTGGAGCTCGGTACTGCATATGCTTCTATCCTTTTATTCCTTTTATTGAAATTACTTGGACAGCTTCTTGATAACATCCTGAGTAATATCAGTACCACCGTATACAACAGTGTCCTTGTTCAGAACTACAGACAAGCCCTTAGCTTCTGCAATAGCCTTTACTGCATCCTCAACCTGCTTCTGAACTGGCTCCATCAGATCAGTATTCTGCTGCTGGAGTCTCTCCATAGTCTGCTGATAATATGCCTGCTTCTCCTCATCGCTCATATTAGCAGACTTCTCATTGAACTCCTGCTGAGCCTGCTGTACAGCCTTCTGCATTTCGGCCTCAGCATCAGTATAAATCTTCAGAGTAGTAAACTGACGATAATCAACAACGCCTACATTGGAGGAAGAGGCTGCGGAAGCTACACCAGTGCCAGACTGAGTCAAAGCCAATGCCACAACACTGCCTACGAATACCAGTGCAATCAAAACACTGACGATTTTTACCTGAGCTTTTTTCAACTGAATCATTTTCTTTTCTCCTTTTTCCTATACATAATATCTACAAATGCCTGCCCTTAATCATGTCACAGCATGACAATATTTACATATCTAAAGGCAAGTCCATTATAGCAAACTCTTATTTTTACTTCAACATAATGAATTAAAAATAACCAATAAATCTTAGCCAGCCATTATGTCTATCCATAGCATATTCCACCGTCAGAAAATCATGGAGTCTATATCTAAGACCATATTCATTTTCCTGATCCCGGCTGCGGTAGGCATACCTTAGCTGCCATTTACTCCCTAGAGGCTGAAACAGCTCGAAACCTATATTGTTATGGCGCAGATCATATACCCCGGCCAAGCCTGTCCCTCCCGGCAAATGGTAACCATAGCCTAGATTCCAATCACAACGGACAGCCTGAGGATAAAAATCCAATCTGGTAAAAATCTCGTCCCGTGAGGACAACATCCTGCCCAGATGTAATCTGGCCATAATACTGGTATCCTTCTGATTGCCCCAATCATTACCCATATCTGCCCAGCCCTCCAGCCGAACTCTATAGGTATCAGAATCTGAACGACTCATTACCGTCAGCTGCTGTCCAGGGGTAATGGCTACCTTGGTATGCACATCCCAGCTGTGGCTAAGGGCATCCTCATTCAGTACGTTAGCTAAATAGCTTTCCAGCTCCCCTTGATGCCTTTCCACAAAGGATACCGGCAAGCCTATCATCTCATTTACCCTACTTTGCATGGACTGGCGCCGCAACAGCAAGCCTGCATTGAGCAAAGTATCAGAATGCATGCTTAAATCTACAGTACGCACCACTGGTAACAAAGGATATAGTACCAGATTTATCTGAGTATTTTCTGAAACTACCACATCAAAATCTGCCTTAAACTCTGGGGCATGCTGCTGCAAAAAAGCATTTACCTGTTGTTTAAGCAAGCCCTGAGTCCAGTCTACTGCAGCAATGGGCAGTCCCTGTAAGCTTTGCATAAATATTTCATCTATCCCAGCCACATCCTGATACAGCATATCCGACAGTACCGGACTCATGCCCTCCACCTGCACGTGAACCTTCACCTGACAGATTTTATCCTGCCACGGAATTAAATCCACCTGTACCTTGGTGTTAGCACTGGGATAAATATGCACTCTATCCACAGTGTAGCCTATCAGTACCTTGTCAAAAACCTGCTGAATAATTTCGGCATAATGGATTTCCTGAGCCTTTAGCTCATCTACCTTCATGCCCTCCAGCAGTTGGACGCCAATGGCCTGAACACTTTTCTCCATGCGCTGCTTCACTGGCAGGGGCAGTTGGTGGCTATCTCCCACCTCTGCCTCTACATGGGCTACACGAGGTACAAATTCCTGAGCCTTGGCCGCCCCTAAAGGCCACAGCAACAAACAGCACATAGCCAGCAATAGCACCCCAAGCCCTTTGCCTGCCATTAGAAGGTGCCGCCTACATTGAAGTGAACTCTATTGCCCTGAGTACCATGACCAATATCCACGCGGATAAGTCCTAATGGAGAATCCAGCATAACGCCTACACCATAGCTGCCATGCAGCTTGGATGGAGTCCAGCCAGTATCCCAGGCAGAACCAAAATCAGTAAAGAGAGCTGCCTTGAAATTCTTAGACAGTGGGAAACGATACTCAATATTGCCCAGAACCATGCTATTGCCCCGGAACATATCATCACGATAACCTCTGATAGTGTCCTGACCACCCAGCATAAACTTGGATACAGTTGGCAAATCGTCAGTGGAATGACCATAGCTGCCATGGAATACCAATACCTGATTGCGGCCAACCTTGCGGAAGGTGGAGCCATCAATGGTAAATTTGTGGTACTTGAAGTCGCCGCCAAGACCTGCATATTCATAGCCCAGGGTAGATTTGTATCCCTCTGTAGGGTAAATATAATTATCTCTGGTATCTGTAACATGCTGCAACAGTACAGAACGAGTCAAACCGAAGTTATCTTCCTTCCACTGGGTATTAGTGCTTCTATCTGTACCACTCTTATGCTTATTATATTTGTCATCCTTGTTGCGGAAGGTAATAGAGTTGGAGGTATATTCACTCTGAGGTCTGGAGAAGCCCAGCTCAAAGCCTACATTCTTACGCATGAACTCCTCAACGAAATCTCCGTTTTCATCATACTCATTGTACTCAAAGGTACGATTGTAAATCTTGAAGATACCGGCAGTTTCCTTGCTATCCAGCCAAGGACGACGATAGGAGAAAATATATCCCTTGGCGCTGGTATCAGTACTGCTCTTGGTCAGAGTAACATTAACGGAATCACCAGTCCCCCGGAAGTTTCTATCACCCAGGCTAATCATACCTACAAAGCCATCAGAGCTGCTATAACCGGCACCTATACCGAAGATACCAGTATTCTTCTCAGTAACATCAACCTCCAGAACGCAGGCATTTGGCTCTACACCAGCAATAGGCTTTACATCTACAGACTCAAAGAAGTCCAGATTAGTCAAGCGCTGATAGCTGCGGACTACATCGTTTTTGTTCAGAGGCTTGCCTACCTTTGGACGCAGCTCCCGCAGAACAACCTTTTCCTTGGTTTTCTTCAGGCCCTTGATTTTGAAGCCCTCCAAAATACCTTCATTTATCTTAATAACCAGCTTGCCGTCGTCTCCAACCTCCATATCACGGATTTTGGCCATAACATAGCCATCCTTGATATACTGCTTCTGGAGTGCACGAACATCTTCCTTCAGGGCAAAACGATTCAAACGATCCCCCTGCTTCAACTGCATCTTGGCCAGCAGCTTGTCGGTAGGCTCTATCTCTGTATTGCCATCCAGCTCTACGCTGGTAATAATAGGAGTCTCAAAGAGATGATAGGTGATAATTACACCCTCTGGCACAGACTCAAAGGTAGGATACAAATCATAGAAATAACCAGTGCCATAGATATTGCTGGCATCCTCAGACAAAAGGCCAATGGAGCAAATATCACCTGGCTTGGAAACCTGAGCTAGCTTAATAGTCTCCATAATATCATCGCTGACACCCTCGTATTTTACATCCACAATGGTGTTGCCCTCAATAGCCTTCATGGACTTGTCCAGCTCCTCATCAGCAGGACGGTTCTTGGCCCATACGCTATCCCGGCTTGGGACAGCTGCCACATTGGCAGGTGTAGACTCTACAGAGCTTTCATCAGGCAAATCCAAGGAGCCCTTTACTACACCTTCGCTATTCATAGTAGCACTTTTGCCGGAATTCAGATCAACCCCTACTCCCATAGGAGCAGTAGTAGGATCTACAGCAGCCAAGGCAGACTGACTGCCTACACCCATAGACAGGGACAAAGCCACTGCACAGGCCAAATATTTGTAATCGTTTTTCTTCAAGGATATAACCTCCTATATACTCTTCTTTACTCCATCTATAAGTAAACAGCCGGCCTGCCCTGCTTAGCATCAGGCCAGTGGTAATTTTCCTACAGCTATTCTCTCAGAGTACTGCCGGCTGACTGCATCAGCTTTTGCATGGCTGGTGCCGGCACCTCTGAGGGCTGTACCTTCTTCAAGGATGATGTTGCCTGCTGGCTCTCTACTTCAACAGGCCTGCTTTCAATAGTATTAGATACCTCCTCTGAGCGTGCTCCCTCATTGGGCTGTATTTGGACATGGGCAGGGGTAGCAAATTCCCTCTCCTCACCGAGATTTTGATGGGATTTCTTTGACTCCACCGCCTTGTCCCTTCCTGCACCAGAGCTGGAAGCTTGCTCCGCTAGGGAGGTGCTATTTTGCTTTGGCAGGAATGGACTATCCTCTGACTGCTGGGCATAAATTATCCCCCCCAGAGCCAATGCACAAGCCAATGCTCCAGGAGCCAGCCTTTTGAACCAGCGCACACATAGCTTTTTATCATTTTTTTCCTGAGCTCTCTTAAGCTCAGCCTGAGCCAGCATCAGCTTCAAATCTCCCTGAATGGCATTTTCCTGCTCCAGAGAATCCTCAGCTCGACTTAGCCAGCCCTTGGCGGCTGTAATATGCTGGCGAATCTTTCTGTCCTGCTTCATAGTCTGCTCTCCTCAAACATTAACTAACGAATATAATCCTCAGTTGTCATTCTCTCTGAACATACTATATCAGGGCAAATTCCTCTATTTTTGGAAATTAACACTTATTTTCTTGCGTTTTCGCTGACAACCTGCCTAGTTATTTCCATTGATGGATAAATCTTGACAGCATACCTCTTACTCTCCGGACACCGCTTTTTTGCAACCGGTAAATATGAGAGGTACTGACATGAAGCTGCTGAGCTACCTGTGCCGCTTCCTGACAGCCTACATAGATGCTGTCCAGAACCATATATTCCTTTTCCGGCAGCCTGTCCATAGCTTTTTTCACTCGCCGTGAAGCCTCCTGCAGCTCTACCTGCTCCGGCACAGGCATCCCTGTATCTGTCAAAAGCTCCAAGACAGATTCCTTGCCTGGCAAAGCAGCTTCCAGACAGGCAATATCCGCCCGGCCTTCCCTTTTCAGAAAATTATACATTCTGCCTCGAATGCGATGAACAGCAAATATACTAAAGGCCACCCCCCTTGTATAATCATAGCACTCCACCGCTTCAATCAGGCCCACAGTGCCCTCCTGAATAACATCCATAATATTATCCAGCTTTAGAAAAGCCTCTGCTGTCTTAAAGACCAGGGGCTGATAGGATTCTATCAGCCTGCTGCGAGCCTGCTGGCTCCCCTGCTCTTTGTAAGCCTGCCACAGCTCCTGCTCCTCACTATAGGCCAGCAGCTTAACCTTATTTAGTTCTGATATATATTTATCCAGCTGCATAGACCCGCCTCCGCTGTTATTGGACATTCTACCAACTACCAAGCCAACTAGCCTAGAAGGTAAATCTGGCTTCCACACCAGCATAATAATCATTGTCCTGATTTCGCTGATAGGTGAGATTTATCTTGTTGGACAACTCGTAATCAATACCATAGCTAAAATCACTGGTTGTCATACTTTGAGTGTATTTTATCAATGCTTTATCGGAAATATTCTTTCCCAATGTGATATTGTACACCTCATACGCATTCTTGTCACCATTTTTTTCGGTTTCACTGCCATCTGTAACATCTCCCAAATTCTTGGTACCATCAATGGTATCTCTTTCAATGGTCAGCACATCCAGATTTAGTACATTCCGCATGGCTGCTTCCACCTCGGAAAGGATGGTCATTTGCAGACCAATATTCAACATGGAGGTTAGCTTGCTGGCTTCACTTTTATCCTTGTTGAAATAATCACTGCGCAAGGTTAGCAGCTGAATAATATCTGCCTCTGCCATCTTAGGATCTGACATCAGCTTGAAATGCATATTAGGCACTATGCCATCCAGGGAAAGATATACACTGGTTTTGTTGATTTTGGTGCCAGCCTTTAGCACCACCTTTGGCATCAGAGTATTTACCTGACCAAAATTGATAGAGCCCTCATATACCTTAAAATTGGTTTTGAGGTAGCTGAGAGTACCTCTTTTTACATAAATGGAGCCAGCGGTGCTAGGATGTATGGTATAGCCACCAAAATATGCTCCGCCTGCCAGACGCAAATCCCCAAGGGTTGAACTGAGAAAGCGAACATTTTTCCCTAGCTCTACGCTATAATCCAAGGCTGCCAAAGGCATATCATCAGAGGATTCTGGCAGCTTGTCCGGCAAGGAAATCAATACATTTTCCAAGAACAATCGTCCGGAGATTTTGGGTATAATCTGCTCCTCTATTCCAGGCACAGCAAATTTCATACTATCCACATTCAAGGTGGCATTTAAAGGTCCCTTGAATACCGGACTGTCAATATCCAGATTGTCACAGGCAACAGAAAGATTATATTTATCTGCCTTATTCCCTGCTAAATGGGCATAGCCTGTTATATCAAAACTGCCTGTCCCCATCTGACCGTGACATGCCTCCAAGGTTACATCATGACCAGTGAAAAGTAATCTCACATTCAAATCAGTTACGGGCTTGGCCACATCCCTTATCTTGAAGGCACCCTTATATACATTCATACTGCCTGTAATATAAGGGCTGGCCAGAGTTCCCTGCAGCTTCATACGGCCATCTGTAGGGCCTACCGCCCAATCTATATATTTAGACAGAGTAGGCAATAGACTCAAATCTGCATTAGCCAGAGAAATATTTACATCAAACTGGTTGGCTGCATTGGGCATTTCTTCTGTGAGGGCCGCCAAAGGCACCCGCCCCTGAGCTGTCAGGGAATAGCTTTGATTGCCATATACCTTGGTGGCAGTCAAATCCTTTATCTCCACAATATTGTTTGCCACCTGCAAATTTCCTTCTACCTTATCTATCAAGGTGCTTTCTACCTGCAGATTCTTGATGGACAGCGGAATTTCCGCCCTTGGAGCTGCATAAGGGCCAGTAATATTGACAGCGGTATCCAGCGTACCCCCTACATGATTCTTAATCCCAGCAGCCTCAGTCAGGGCACCAATATCAATATTGTTGGCTACAGCCTTAATATTGATGTCCCCGTCCATATCAATGACACCTTTGGCACTAAAGTGGCCAGCATCCCCCTCCTTACCGCTGAAATCTTCAATATAAATCCTTCGCTTGTCCAGAGAGGCCTTCAATATTACATCATCCATGGCATAGCTGCCCAAGGCTCCCTTGGTAATAAAGGCACTAAGATTAACCTCTGGTTCATCCAGCGTGCCCCCAAACATACTATTACCAGTAATGGTTCCTGTAATACCGTTATCCTTAAGACCGGCCATAGCTGCTAGATTGTGAATATCTCCCTTGTCCACATCCAGCCGTCCCTTGATACGCTTGTTATCAATATTTACATGGCCGGTAAATTTATACTGGCCCTCATTTTGCTGGAAAGAAAGATTGTCCATAAATATATGGCGATTTTCATAGCGGACAATTCCCCCTACATTGGTAATATCCTGTCCGTTGGCAGCCAAATCATCTGCCTCCAGTTTTCCTTCAAATAGTGGATAATCCAAATCCCCAGTCAGCTTGCCGTTAAACCTAGCCTTGCCCTGTAGCGGAATCGGCAGATTCTTGTTATACCGGTTCAGATTGATTTCGTGAACCTTGGCCGCCAAATCCAGCTTGCCCACCTTGTCTATGGTGCCGTTAAAGTCCACATCCAGCCAAGGGGTAAATACATGGAAGTCCTGCAGGATTAAATCTCTATCCTTGATGTAATAGTCACCATCCATACCATTAACAAAAATACCATTGTAACTGCCCTGATAAAAATGTACATAACCAACCACATTAGGATCCTTTAAAGTACCTGTAATGGTAATAACATTATCTACATTACCAGTAAGCTTCTGGTCTGGAGCCACTGCCTGCATAATGTCCTCCATACGGGCACCTACGGTATCAATACGCATATTGATGCCTTTGTCCCCCAGGAAGCCAACCATGCCCTTGGCATACCATTTGGTTTTTTCCCCATGCTCCATCACAAAGTCATCAATCTTTACCCCACGAAGACTGCCCGCCGCAGAACCATGCAAACGGTCAAAGGGCTGATGATAGATATGTCCATCATGAGCAGCATATTGGGCATGCACAATAGGATTATTTATATCCCCCTGCATTGTTCCCTTAATATCAAGATAGCCGGCCACAGGCACATCTGGCAGAAAATTGCTTAGGAGGGACATATCCATTTCGGAACCATAGAAAGCAATATCTATGGTTTTATCTGGTACAATCGTGCCCTCTACACCAAAGGAACCACCCCCTGGCAGCACACAGCTAAGATAATCTATAGAGATGGCCTCTCCCTCCCGGGCAAGGGAGCCCTTCAAGGAGTCCATAGTTATGCCCTGATAGGAAAGCTGGCTTCCCTTTAGGGTGCCATATAATTGTAGTTGTTCTATATTATGTCCATTGCCTGCTACAGCAAAATCGCCGTTTATAGTGCCAGCCACAGTAGAAAAATCAGTATTCACTCCCTGAGCCGCGGCTATGGCTCCTGCCTGACTAGCAGAAATCCCTGCCAGCTGTACATTACCAGTAAAATCATAGCTCTTGGCATCAAAGCTGCCAGTGGCACTAATGGTACCTCCTGCCGCCTGAGCCTGGGCCTGCTGAATCACTACCATGCTATCGGCATAGGAAACCTTAGCCGTAAGATTGCTAAAGCCTATCCCCTGCACAGCACCCTGGGACACCTGCAAATGAGCGTCCACTCTAGGATTATCCGCAGCCCCGGTAATATGGGCTGCAAATTTCACAGCCCCAGTATAAGGAATATCTTCCACAATTACGGCTGGCTCAAAGCCCTCAGACTCTGCCTGCAAATCCAGTTCTGGTGTGCCAGAGGTAAGAATAATCCGGCCGTGTACAGAGGCCTGCTGTCCCTGGGTTTCTGCTCTGGCAAAGATTCTAGCCTCCTTTTCGTTAAAGGTAGCTAGGGCCTTAATATTTTTCACCTCATGAGAAAGCAAGGTGCATTTGCCCTGGTCCAGTTCTATCTGCCCATGATAGATAAGCTCCTGGCCTACACGCTCCCCTGCCACCTGCAGGGATTTTACCTGACCAGAAATATTATTAACCACATCCTCAGGGATGGCATCTGCTGGCAAATATGGCAAATAATTTTCCACAGCCCCATTTTCTACGGTAAGCTGGAAGGTCTGACGGCCTCCTGCCTTGCCCTCCTTGGCCATATCAGAAGTATCAAGGGCAGCAGACACTCGAGCCTTGGCTCCCTGATTTGTGCAATCTGCTTTAAGGGAAATAGCGGGATAAGAGGCCATATCTACATAGCCATTAACATCCTCCAACACAATAGGCTGGTTGCTATAACTGCTGCGGAGAATGGAATCCTTGATGTTTATCTTGGCAGTAAACTTGCTGCTGCTTTCCTTTTCGGACAGCAAATCCTCATAATTCCAACTGCCATCCTCCCGTTGGATAATGCTTACATCTGCTTTATTAATATCTATTTCACTAATACCCTCAGTAAGGGATTTGTCCAGCATAGCCCAAGGACTAAGCCTGACAACTGCTTCATCCACATGGGCCAGCTTTTCGGATTTTTTATCATATACATCCAAGCCCTCAACCTTCAGCTCTCGCCAGGACACAAGCTCTACCCTGCCCAAATCCACTTTGGTTGCCAAAAGCTCTGTAGCCATTCTGCCAGCCTGACTGGCAGCTGATTCCATAAAGCTTTGAGAGGATATATATGTATATAACCCAAGAAGCACCAAACAAATTCCAGCCATAACTGCCCCCAGCAGTCCTGCTGTCTTTTTCCTATTAAACACCCTCTCATCACCTTTCTATAAATTATAACCCCTAGATTATTCAAAGAAAAT
>DAVZJH010000062.1:0-12592 GCA_052272885.1 Anaerovibrio sp.
TTCAAATTGTCCACCTCTTCTTTTATAGTGTCTTTTAATTGTACTATATTTTCCCCT
Organism: Anaerovibrio sp.; assembly: GCA_052272885.1. Taxonomy (GTDB): domain Bacteria; phylum Bacillota; class Negativicutes; order Selenomonadales; family Selenomonadaceae; genus Anaerovibrio. Next base: position 58 of record DAVZJH010000062.1, read on the forward strand.
TTTCGTAAAGGCCTCATACTAACTCTTGAACAAAAAATAAGCGGTATAGGCGTGGCTGAAAATCAGAATAAATCCGCAAACTACAATGAGCCCCTGCGGAGGGGCAGGAGCTCACTGTCTATACATATCAGGTGGGGTTATAAGGTTTACTAACTTCCCCCTAAGGGAAACAGAGATTATTAGAAGTGGAAATCAACCTGAGTGCGGAACAATCTGCGATCAAATGGATCATTGCCTGCGTAGCCACACTTCTGCTGGCTGTAGAGAGTCTCCCACTCTACGTTCTTTACAGGCACATACTTAACGCCTACAATCCAGCCCTTGGAGCCGAATGGAGTAGAACCCCACTCATCATCACCAGCAATCTGGCCGTTCTCACCATACTTGAAGTAACGAGCATAGAGGCCAAAGGAACCTGGATCATTCAAATCAGTACCCTTGTAGTTGATACGGGTAGCAATAGACTTGTTCTCATTATCTGCATTGGTCTGAATATAATCAGTCAGGAAGCGTACATTCTTGGCCACATCAATACCGGTGGACAGAACGAAAGCCTTATCACGCGGAACAGTAACAGTCTTATACTTTGGTACAACATCAATAATTTTACCACTAGTATCCTGGATGAAATTATAGCCTGTAATTTCATCGGTGCTATAGGTATGACCCTTGCTCATATCACTCTTTACATAGTTCAGATTGATATCTACGCAATGACCTACAGAACCCCAAGTACCAATACCGTAGATGGACTCCTTGTCACCAGTACCAGTACCGGAAGCATAGATTGCGCTGGCAGTCAAGCCAGTGCCCTTAATAGGAATACCTGCCTGAATACCATCGGTTTCGGTACCCAGCAGAACATTCTGGAAGCCCAAGCCTCTCCATGCACGACCAATGTTTACCCAGCCGCCATTGGCAAAATTGCCCTCAGCCCAAACTCTCTTGATATTACCATCATGGCCGGACCAGGTCTTCTGGGCATACTTGCTAAAACCAGTGTTGTAGCTGCCATCGTCGCTATAGCGATGATGAGTCTCAACCTGAGTCTTTACGGTCCAGTTGTCATTTACCTTATAGTCAGCCCGCAAATCCAAATAGGTACGGTCGTTGCTGCGGTCTACACCATGGGTATCCTTGTCGTCATGATCATACTGGGCACGCATAAAACCATAGAAGTTCACCTTGCCAACCTTATCCTTCAGATCAGCAACATCATCCTTAATGGTCTTCAGCTCGCTGTCATACTCAGACTGCATCTTCTCAATCAGAGCACGGTCAGCAATATTAGCCTGTTCCAGCTTATCGGTAGCTCTAGCCACGATAACAGCCATCTCATAACGGCTGATAGCACGGTCACCAGCATAAGTACCATCAGGCATTCCCTCGATAATGCCATCCTTAACCAACTGATTTACAGCCTCATAGCTCCAGTGGTCCTTTGGTACATCTGCCAGGCTTCCCTCAGCTGCCATTGCAGTGCCACCCATAACGGCGGTTAAGGCCATAGCAGCAGCCAGACTTGCTAACTTCTTTTTCATAATAGAAACTCCTCCCACAATTCTCTCATTTTCTCCCAAAAACTTACCCAGTCCCCCCCGCAGCCCTCATTCACACATATGAGGACTGCTAATTAGGTGCAATAAACTACTGAGGGGTGTAATGCGATGTAGGGTTCAGCAGTATATCGCAGTGTCATTTATCTTAATACTTTAGAGGGGCTTGGTAATAGACCATCTCAGTCAGCATTTGCCAACCGGCAGCCTTTTACAATCTGCCATAAGTTTTGACAGATTTATATATCTCCGCAGCCAGTTCTGGAGTAAGAGTCTTGGCATCGACTCTCCACCGCCAATTCTGTCCTACGGTAGATGGCTTATTAGTTCTGGCACTGTTATCCAGTCCCAGATAATCCTGCAACGGAATGATGCAGGTTGCAGCTACGCTGGCCATAGCAGTATTAATCATAGGCTTGTGCAGCTCCTGCAAAGGAGTCTTGCTCGCATATAGATAATCTCTTACCATCTCTATTTCCACTGGACTAATACTCTTAAACCAGCCTTGCAGGGTTTCGTTATCATGGGTGCCTGTATAAACCACGCAATTACTATTGTAATTATGTGGCAGATAATCAGCCGCTGCACCGGTATCACGGGCATCAAAGGCAAATTCCAGCACCTTCATATTAGGGAAGCCACTTTCCTTTACCAGCTGACGAACGGAATCTGTCATAAAGCCCAGATCCTCAGCAATAACCCGTCTATCTCCCAAGCAATACTTCATGCATTTGAACAAATCAATGCCTGGGCCCTTTTCCCAATGTCCATTAACGGCATCCTTGGCACCATATGGAATGCTGTAGTATTCATCAAAACCACGGAAGTGGTCGATACGCAGCACATCATACATATTGAAAGCATACCAGAGACGGCTCATCCACCAGTCAAAGCTGGTGTTTCTATGATAATCCCAGTTGTAAAGTGGATTACCCCACAACTGGCCTGTAGCAGAAAAGCCATCTGGAGGACAGCCAGCTACAGCCAAAGGCTCACATTTATCATTCAACTGGAACAGCTCTGGATGAGACCAGGTATCGGCACTATCCATAGCTACATAGATAGGAATATCCCCAATGATTTCCACGCCCTTGCTGTTGGCATAGGCCTTCAGCTCCTGCCACTGTCTAGCAAAGATATACTGCATGAACATCTGGAACTCAATATCAAAATACAGTTCCTTGCGGTAATAATCCACGGAATAGCCCCAGCGGAGACGAATATCCTCTGGCCATTCATTCCAGCACTTGCCCTCAAATCTGTCCTTCAAAGCCATAAAGAGAGCATAATCTTCCAGCCACCAGCCATTGTCAGCTAAATACTGCTGAAAATCCTGGTTCTCACTAATGCGGCTCTTCTCATAGGCCTTGCGCAAAAGCTTATAACGGCCCTTGTACAGCTTGGCATAGTCAATATCATCAGCCTTTTTGCCCATGTCCACAGCCTTGATTTCCTTTTCAGTCAAAAGACCTGCTTCCACCAGCTTGTCCAAGCTAATGAAATATGGATTGCCTGCAAAGGTAGAGAAAGACTGATAAGGTGAATCACCATAACTGGTAGGCACCAAGGGCAGAATCTGCCAGTAATGCTGTCCAGCTGCTTGAAGCCAGTCTACAAACTTGTAGGCTGCCTCATCAAAACAGCCAATACCGTAACGGGATGGCAAGCTGCTGATTGGCAGCAGTATCCCTGCTTTTCTATTCATCATCTTCAATCCTCCACATCTATTAGCAGTCCGAAATGGTCCGAAACCACCGGCTCATTATTTCCATCAAAACAGGTTCTACTGGAATGAACCTTTACCATCTCACTGCACCAGATGTGGTCAATCCGCATGCCTTCTAGCATGTTCTCCTGACTAAGCTTATCTCGCCAGCCATCAATAACACCTCGTACAGTGTTGCCGGCATCCTTCTTCTCTGCTAGAAGATAAGTATCCTGCCAGCCGCTTTCTTTTATCAAATCGTAGCCCTCGTGCTTTATTTGCGCCGGGCTGTTAAAATCACCCATCAAGAAGATTTTTCCCTGATGATTTTTTTCTTTTACAGCAGTCTGCAGCTTTTCCCACTGATTATCAAAAGGTTCCTCCTCATCATTCCACCAGCCCATATGGATTGTATAAAACCAATCCTCTGTGCCAGCAGGCCGAATCCCTAAAGCATAACGGGTGCGCCAATTGCTATAATCACCGTCACTGCTTAACAGAACCACATTGGTTTCTGCAATAGGCTTGCGACAAAAAACTGCCATACCTTCATCATACATTCCATAACCCAGCTTCATTGGCAACCAGGTCCAATTATATTCAATACCTGCCTTGCGGAGCGCCTCTGCTGCCTTGGCAGCATGATTATCTACCTTAAGCTGTCGCGGCTCCTGATTGTTATAGGTGCGATTCAGCTGTAATACCGCTGTTGCCTGAGGAGCATCAGCTGTCTGATTAACCTCCTGCATGGCAATAATATCTGGTTGCAATTGAGCCACTGCTTTTACAAAGCTTTCCATTTTGCCTATGTAGTTTTCTTCCACAATACTATGTGTATTTATTGTCATTAATTTCATTTTATATACCTCATAGAAAATACTAGCATGGGCTTATCGGGCTATAACGAAGTTGATTAAGTATATTTCTCATCCTATCTAAGGAGATGATATTGCTATGGCAGGTATTAGGAGCCTGCCACAGCATTATCATTGTGCTAGATATGGAGAAGGGGTTATCAAAGAATATCGTTAATATCAGACTTCAGTACATCAGCCTTTGGACCATATACTGCCTGGATACCATTGCCCTTAACAAAGAGGCTCTGAGCACCCTCTGCCTTCCAGGCTTTCAGATCTGCTACCTTGCTGCCATCCTTAACAGTTACACGGAGGCGAGTAAAGCAGGAATCTACCAAATCAATGTTTTCACGGCCACCTAGCAGAGCAATAATGCGCTCAGCCTGGCTGTTAGCATCGCCCTTTTTGCCAGAGGACTTGCCATCTTCTTCATCAGACTCGCTGTCGCTGTAGTTGCCCAGACGACCTGGAGTAGCAAACTGGAACTTGCCAATAGCATAGTAGGCCACAACATAACCAATAATAGCGAAAGCTACGCAGGCAAGGAGGAAGTTTACAACATCACCCATGAGGCCTGCATTGCTGACCATTGGTAAACGGGAGATAAACTCCAGATTACCAAAGGAATGCAGTCTCAAATCAATCACGCCGGCCAAAGCGAAAGCACAGCCCTGAATCAAAGCATAAACAATGTACAGAGGTACAGCACAGAACATGAACATGAACTCGATAGGCTCAGTAACACCAGTCAGGAAAGTTGCCAGAGCAGTGGAGAGGAACATGGACTTATAGAGGTGACGCTTGTCAGCGTCTACACGACGATACATAGCATAAGCAAAACCCATCAACAGACCAGTTGCACCAATCATCTGACCAACCTTGAAGCGGGCAGGAGTAACAGTTGCCAGCAGCTGATTGTAAGAAGCGGTATCACCAGACTTAACGAAGTTAATCAAGTCGTTGATCCAAGCCAACCACAGTGGATCCTGACCATATACAGTAGTACCAGCACCCAGACCAGTCTGTACCACATAGGTACCGCCCAGAGCTGTGTAGTTTACAGGAATAGTAATCATATGATGCAAACCGAATGGCAGCAGCAGACGCTCCAAAGTACCATAGATAAATGGTGCCAGTATAGGAGCAGTTTCAGAGGAGTTAGCAATCCACACACCGAAGTTGTTGATAGCACCCTGAATTGCAGGCCAAACCAAAGCCATGATGATAGAAATAACAGCGGAATAAGCAATTACCACCATTGGTACGAAACGCTTACCATTGAAGAATGCCAGTACATCAGGCAGCTTGCGGAAATTGTAGTACTTGTTATAAGCCGCAGCACCAACAAAACCGGAGATGATACCGATGAACACACCCATATTCAAAGCAGGTGCACCCAATACGCTAACAAAGTAATTCTTTACCAGCAGCTCCTGACCAAAGAGGGAATATACCACAGCGTCAGGATTGCCCAGCATATCGCCAGTAACACCGAAGATGTTGCCGGTAATGCGGTTAATAAGACAGAAAGCAATAATAGCTGCAAAAGCACCGCCGGCTCTTTCCTTAGCCCAGGAACCACCAATGGCAATCGCGAAGAGAATGTGCAGATTACCAATCAGGGCCCAGCCCATATTCTCCAATACACAACCCAGAGTTACCAATGCGCTGATGTCTACACACCAGAGCTGCAAAACCTTGCCGATTGACAAGGACAAACCTGCGGCAGGCATAACAGCAATAACTGTCAGCAATACTTTACCCAAATTCTGCAACAAGTCAAAATTTATAAGACCGCTCTTCTTAGCTGGCTCTGAAGCCTGCTTTGTTTCTTCCTTGGCCACTTCCTTCTCCTCTACCTTAGACTCAATAGTATAAATCAGAGTTTGGCCAGCCTTGGCTTCTCCCTCTGTAGCAGGAATGTTTAGCTTTCCTGCTTCGGCATTACAGAACAGCACTGGTGTGGTAGCTGCAATGTTTTTCTCTTTCAAATAATCGAGGTCCACAGTTGCAATCAAATCGCCAGCCTTTACCTGAGTGCCTTCCTTTACCTTGATATCAAAAGGCTTTCCTTTCAGAGAAACTGTTTCCAAGCCCACATGCAGCAGCAGCTCAGCCCCCTCGGCTGTCTGAAAACCAAATGCATGACGAGACTCTGCAATAGTAACCAAAGTACCTGTTACAGGACTGTAGATATTACCATCTGATGGTATAATAGCAATACCATCACCAAGAATCTTATCGGAAAATACTGGATCCGGAACCTCGCTAAGAGGGATTACCCGTCCGGTCATTGGTGCGTACACCGATGTAAGAACCGATTTTGACATTTTTCTTTTCCTCCCCTTTTTACAGTTATCACGATACTACTTCTATAACATCTCATGAAATATTTCTGAAACAACTTTCCTTCACCCTAGAATACGTTTCTGAAATACTGTAACTATATTAAACCATATTTCATGAAATTATGCAACACTTTTTTTCTACTAACTTGACTTTTTTTTATAAATAAGGTAAATTTAAAATATGAAAAGCTCTATTATATATAATGAAGCAAAATGATATTAAAATTCGTCTGCAACCGAGTTGAACACTATTTAAATTTATGAAATATCATTTTCCGTCTGTGCAAAAATACAAAATATAGGGTGTAAACACAGCTGTAACCGTGTGCAACAAGCTTGTATGAGCATTTATTTTGCTCCAAACCATAAGAAAGGGAGTAGTTTTATGGCAGTAACTATTAGAGATGTGGCTGCATTGGCAGGGGTTTCTCCTGCTACCGTATCCAGAACCTGCAACAACAATCCAGCTATCAGCGCCGAAACCAGAGAAAAGGTATGGCAGGCCATCGCCACTTTAGGCTATAAAGTTTCCGCAACAAACAATGCAACAAATGTAAATAACGTAAAAAATTCTTTTTCTATCCATAATAAGTTACCTCGTAATATTGGTATTATTATGAAACCTCAGGACAAAAAGGGCTATGACAATCCCTTTGTAACCCGCTGTATTCGTGGTATTTGTCAGGCTGCTATGGAGCAACACTACTCCACCATGATTATTTCGGGAGAAAGCTACCAGGAAATGCTGGCTTGTATTCAGGATCTGGTGCAGCTCCAGAGAATACAGGGCTTTGTGTTCCTATATTCCGCTTTGGATGATCCTTTGATTAATTATATGCACCAATATCGTATTCCCTTTGTGGTTATTGGCAAGGCCAGTGCCTATGTAAATGATACGGTTTATGTAGATAATGATAATCTGGTAGCTGGTCAGGATGCAGCCAATTATCTGATAGAAATGGGGCACAAAAAAATAGCCTTTATCTGCGACAATATTTCTCAAATTTTCGCCTATGAACGTAATGCAGGCTTCCGCCTATCCATGATGCAGCACAATCTGGATACTCCTGACAATTATCTGGTTTGTGGTATCACCATGCCTTTGGACAAAAACAGCACTCTGGCTCGTCTCCTGCTAAGCAATAATCGACCTACTGCTCTGCTGATTGTTGACGATACTGTGGCTTTGGCCACCTTGCAGCTTTGCCATGAGCTGAATATCAAGGTACCAGAGGATTTGTCCATTCTAACCTTTAACAATTCTGTTATGGTCAAGCTTTCCACCCCAGCTCTTAGCACCATTGATATTAATTCCAGACAGCTGGGCATGGAGGCTGGTTCTCAACTAATTGACATGGTTGAAAATCCTGGTATGAGTGCCACGAAAATCATTGTGCCTCATTATCTAGTAAAAAGGGACAGCTGCCTCCCTCCTCAGCAGGTTAGCTGACAAACCAGTCCCATCAATTTTATAGCAAAAAAAACACCATGAACTAGATAACAAGCCTGTTATACGGCCTTGCTACAGTTCATGGTATTTTTTATTAGAAAAGCCTTTAGATGTTGCCAACAGCAACACCTAGTTATTTTAGATAATCTTGGTTGTCCAGCCTTCGATATTCCAAATGCTGTCTACCCAGTCCTCATAGAAGTCTGGTTCATGAGATACCAGCAGAATTGATCCCTTATATTCCTTCAAGGCTCGCTTCAATTCTGCCTTGGCCTCCACATCCAGATGATTGGTAGGCTCGTCCAGTACCAGCAGGTTCACTGGCTTCTGCATAATCTTACAAAGTCTTACCTTGGCTGCCTCACCACCGGACAATACCATCATTTTGCTTGTAATGTGCTCATTGGTAAGACCGCAGGCCGCTAAGGCAGAACGCACCTCAAATTCAGTCATACCGGGATATTCCTGCCAGATTTCCTCAATGGCGGTATTATCATTGCCACGGTTGGATTCCTGCTCAAAATATCCGGGAGAAACAAATTCTCCTAACTCTATATGACCGGCAATAGGCTTTATCTGGCCCAGCAGGGTCTTTAGCAAAGTTGTTTTGCCTAGACCGTTGACACCACGGAGAGCTACCTTTTTGCCTCGCTCCAACTGAATGTCTACAGGATTGGTCAATGGAGTATCATAGCCCAATACCAATCTCTTGGCCTCAATTACAAAACGGCTAGGCGTTCTATCCATCTGGAAATTGAAATGAGGCTTTGGCTTTTCAGTGCGCTTTTCCAACAGCTCCATTTTGTCCAAACGCTTCTGACGGGAATTAGCCATGCCTCTAGTAGCCACTCTAGCCTTGTTCCGCTGAATAAAGTCCTTTTCTTTGGCAATCTCCGCCTGCTGCCGCTCATAGGCTGCATCCTCCTGCCGGCGCTTGATAGCATACATTTCCTGAAATTTCTCATAGCTGCCAGTATATCTGGTGAGAGTGGCATTCTCCACATGATAGATAACATTGGTAACAGCATTGAGGAATGGTACATCATGAGATACCAGAATAAAGGCATTCTCATAGCCCTGCAAATAGGTTTTCAGCCATTCAATATGCTCCACATCCAGGAAGTTAGTTGGCTCGTCCAGAATAAGAATATCCGGGCTCTGCAGCAGCAACTTGGTCAACAATACCTTGGTACGCTGTCCGCCAGAGAGAGCGTCTACAGGCTTGTCCAGACCTATATCCCGCAGTCCCAGTCCCCCAGCTACTTCCTCGATTTTGCTATCCAGGGTGTAGAAGCTGTGGGCCTCCAGAATATCCTGAATATCTCCCACATCAGCCATCATTTTGTCCATTTCCTCTGGTGTAGCCTCAGCCATTTTGTCATAGGCCTCCAGCATCTCCTGCTCCAGCTTGTACATTTCATCAAAGGCTGTTTTCAGCACATCACGAATGGTCATGCCTGGCTTAAGAACCGCATGCTGATCCAAATAACCAGTGGTTACTCGCTTGGCCCATTCTACCTTACCCTCGTCTGGGGTCATCTGCCCTGTAATAATAGACAAAAAGGTGGATTTGCCCTCTCCATTAGCACCAATGAGAGCAATATGCTCTCCCTTTAACAACCGAAAAGAAGCATCCTCAAAAATAGTCCGCCCACCAAAACCATGAGACATATGCTCAACATTCAAAATACTCAAATACAAAACCCTTTCTATTACTTAATAGCTATTTTCTTTAATCTAGATATTCAATTATAGCATAAAAATCATAAAAACGAATAGTCCCTTGGGCCACAATGGCACTCATCAATCCTCATTCTCAGCTCGCTGGCGGATTTCCTGTAATCTGGGAACCAAATGCTGGTGAAGCTTTTCTTCTAAATGGGGTATATCGGGAGAATCAAAAATATAATTCATCTCTGGAATATTCCTGATTCTAGCCTCGCCAAAAAACTCACAGCGAAATTCGTTATAGTAGATAATAAAATTACTTTCAATGGCAAAATCCGTATAGTCAAAAACAATATAGGAACCATTCAGCACTCTTACTGGCGCAGAGGGCTTGATAAACAGCTGAAATCCCTCTAGGGTTTCTGGCAATATATTGGTATAATCCCAATCTGTAATCTTCATTTCCTTGGTTACATAGCTCATATTATCAGGATTGTAAACCACCAAATCATGAATAGCTCCTTCCAGATAATGCCTTAGATGCTGCTCAAATACTTCAAAGCTGGCGGTAATAAACTCCATAAGGCAAAATTCTGTTAAGCCGATCCATACTCGCACCTTGTATTCCTCAGTTTCCTGATGAAAATAAGCACAAATCCCCAAATGCCGTTGCTCATTGCTATAGGAAAACAATTCATACATGTCATCATTTTCCAGATAAAGCCGCTGGAATTTCATTGTATGAAGCTCCTGAGGCAGTTCCTGAAGATAAGGCCATTCCCCGGCCTCATTTTCTACTTTTTCAATAATCTTTTCCTTTAATGGCATATTTGCCTCCAAAGAATATACTAAAAATAGGAACCATATTAGTTACCCAATACAGTTCCCATTTGCTATTCTGCTCTTAGTTGAAATATACTACTGTATCCTCTGGCTTGGCTTTTTCCTTGAAATCCTCCACCTTGAAGGCAAGATTTACCACCTCGCCATTGGCATCCTGCTTGCAGTGAACAGTGCCTGTTATCTGGCCCCATTTCCGTTGATTTTCCTTGGCATTCAGCTGATGAAAGGCCGCCCCGCTGCCGGTAATTCCCAGGAACATCATATCCTCAGCACAGCAGGCCATTCCTACTCTGCCTACGCCATAGTGTACCTTGTGGTTCTTTTCAGCAGAACAAATATAGGCATCAAAAATTATTTTCTTCTTGTCATAATTCTCTGGATGATCCTGTAAATCCACATACCAAGCACCATAATCATCAAAATCCAAATCAATCATATCCTTGGATACATCAAATGGCAGCTCTGGCTCTTCCTCCACAAAATCAGGCAATTCAGACTCAAAAATAACATTGGCCCGACGGTTTACCACCCGTACATTACGGCGAATATCCTGCTGGCGGGTATTATGGTCGCAACGATTGAAGATAATCAGCTCACAGTAGCGGAACAAATCCACAAATTTGTCCTTCATATTCTTCTGATATACCTCAAATGTTTCTGCATTGACCATGCCGATATTCTGGAAATCAAACCATTCCTTTGGCAAAGGAATATTCATATAATCCCCAGCATTCCACATACCATTGGCCTCAAAGAGAATACTGCTAGGATGATATTTGTCCTGAAGCTCCTGATAAAACTCTGGTGTCAGCTCTTCCACATCCTCCACTGTAACAATCTTGGCGTGGCTCTGCTTTAGAAGCTCCTCATCAATTTCTTCCTCGCCTTCCTCACCTAGAATAATCAGATTGCATTCTGCCTTACCAAACTGGTTATTCTGAAGGAAGTCAATAATTACACTGGTTTTGCCGCTTTCCAGCAAGCCCATGAAATAATATACAGGTACATTTTGCTTATCGCTCATATCTTACTCTCCCAAAAACAGCTCCTGCAGGCTATGCTCCTGCAACTTGCTGCCGATTACACAGAAACGGCCAGTATAATCTGCTGCACCAGCAGCTACACTGCTTTCACCAGGTACATAATTGAAATGGAGCCATTCCCCATCATTAACAGACTTAACAATACCCTTAGCGCGAAGGACTACACCGTACTCATCAGCATTTACCAGCTGAGCCAGAATCTCCTTCAATTCCTCTGCTGTGAATTTGTGGGTAGTTTCCATGCCCCAGCTGCCAAATACATCATCAGCGTGATGGTGATGATGATCGTGATCATGGTGGTGATCATGACAGCTGCAATTAGGATCATGGCACTCGTCCTCATGATGATGGTGCTCATGGTCATGATCATGGTGGTGATGCTCGTGGTCATGATCATGGTGGTCATGGTGGCAGCACTCGTGCTCATGATGCTCCTCCACATCCTCTACAGAAAGCAATGGGCTATTAGCCAAAGCTCCTAGTATCTGCTCACCGCTGATTTCCTCCCAAGGAGTTGTTACTACTGGAGCTTTCTCATTGTACTTATGGATAATCTCCATAGTCTCTGCCAGCTTCTTCTCAGTTACATCCTGGCTGCGGCTAAGCACTACGCAATCAGCATGGGCAATCTGGTCAATAAAGAATTCACCATAGTTACGGGCATACATTTTGCATTTCTTGGCATGAACTACTGCAATACAGCCATCCATAACTACATCATCGCTAAGAACAGTAGCTACAGCCTTCTTCACATCAGACAGCTTGCCTACGCCAGATGGCTCAATAATAATGCGCTCTGGATGATAGGTATCCATAACCTGCTTCAGGGACTGCTCAAAATCGCCTACCAAGGAACAGCAGATACAGCCAGAGTTCAATTCCTTGATTTCTACCCCGGCTTCCTTCATAAAGCCGCCATCAATGGCAATTTCCCCAAATTCATTCTCAATAAGAGCAATTTTATCCTTGAAGCCATCCTCAATCAGCTTCTGAATTAATGTGGTTTTACCAGCTCCCAAAAAGCCAGAGAATATATTAATTTTTGTCATTAAAAAGCCTCCAATT
>DAVZJH010000063.1:0-12429 GCA_052272885.1 Anaerovibrio sp.
ATTCATTTTTTAGCAACAAAAAAGCTGTTACTTCCAAATTGGAAGCAACAGCTTCTTAATATACCGATGATTATTTTACCAACTCAAGAATAACCATAGGAGCTGCGTCGCCACGGCGAACGCCCAGCTTCAGGGTACGGGTATAACCGCCCTGACGGTTCTTTACAGAGTCGTAGTTAACAATATCAGTGAACAGCTTTCTAACAACATCCTCATCAGCAAGCTGAGCAATAGCCTGACGGCGTGCAGACAAATCACCGCGCTTTGCCAGGGTGATCAGCTGATCTGCAAGACCGCTGATTTCCTTAGCCTTAGCCTCGGTAGTCTCAATGCGCTCGTGCTTGAAGAAGGAAGTCAGAATGCTCTTAAACAGTGCCTTACGGGCACTAGAATTACGACCTAACTTTCTATAAGCCATTTATTTCCCTCTTTCCTTGTATCAAAAATAATGTCAATCAAGCTTCCGAATCGTCTCCAGGGAATCCTCCCATTGCTGAAGGATCACTTTCCTTTAAGGATAAACCCATAGACTTCAGCTTGTCCTTAACCTCATCCAAAGACTTGCGGCCAAGATTACGAACCTTCATAATCTCCTCCTCAGTCTTGTTTACCAGGTCACCAACAGTCTTTATATCTGCCCGCATCAAGCAATTAAAGGAACGGACAGTCAAATCCATATCCTCCACTCTGGTTGCCAGAATGGAATCCAACTCTGGATTGCTGACAACAGTTTCACTGCTTGCCTCTACCTCTTCCTCTGGCACAAACTCCACCTCTGGAGCAACGGTCAGATTCTGGAAAAGCTTCAGACGGCCAATCAGGATGGCTGCTGCCTTGCTGACAGCTTCTTCTGGCTGAATGGAACCATCGGTCCAAACCTCCAAAGTCAGCTTATCGTAATCAGTGGCATCACCAACACGAATGTCTTCAACCTTGTAATTTACTCGACGAATCGGTGAGAAGATAGAATCTACAAGAATAGTACCGATGGCATCATCAGGACTCTTCTTTTTCTCTGCTGTAACATAGCCCAAGCCATGCTCAACAATCATATCTATCTTCAAGGAACCTGCCTCATTGACGGTTGCAATATGCAAGTCAGGATTGAGAATCTCGATATCAGCATCATGAATAATATCTGCTGCTGTTACCTCTTTCTCACCCTGCACGTCAATCCGAATGACCTTGGATTCATCGCAGTGCATTTTGAGGCAAAGCTCCTTCAAGTGCAGGATGATGTTAGTTACATCATCCCGAACTCCAGGAACTGTGGAGAACTCATGCAGCACTCCGTCAATCTTGACAGAGGTAATAGCTGCACCTTGAATAGAGGACAACAGTATGCGGCGCATGCTGTTTCCAATGGTAATACCATAGCCGCGAGTCATAGGCTCGCAGACAAACTTACCATAGCAAAGATCCTCATTATTTTCCTGTATCTCAATCTTTGGTGTTGCGATTTCGATCATGTGGAATTGCCCTCCTCAATAATTCAATGCATCTCTGTACATATCCGATAACAAATGCAAAAAATACACAGAAATTATTATTTGGAGTACAACTCAACTATTGCCTGGCTGTCAACAGGGATATCAAAATCCTCGCTGGCAGGGAAACGATTTACAGTGCCGCTGAAGTTATCAGCGCCAACAGTAATCCAGGCAGGAGTGCTGAGTGCATTATTGGACTCAGCCTGTGCCTTGAAGAACTCGTTGGAACGGCTCTTCTCAGCTACTGCAACAACATCATTTTCATTAACAAGTGCAGATGGAATGTCACAACGCTTGCCATTTACAGTAATATGACCATGACGAACAACCTGACGTGCCTGCTTACGGGTGGAAGCAAGGCCCAGACGGAATACTACATTGTCCAGTCTTCTCTCCAAAAGGCTAATCAGATTATCACCGGCGATACCTGGCATCTTCTTTGCTTTTGCATAGTAAGCGCGGAACTGCTTCTCAAGTACACCATAGATGAACTTTGCCTTCTGCTTTTCCTTCAACTGCATGCCATACTCGCTAACCTTACCACGGGTGCGGCGAGGCTGACGCTTGGAACTCTTGCCGAGGCCTACAACGCCTGGCTCAATACCGAGAGAACGGCATCTCTTCAGTGCTGGTACTCTATCAATTGCCATTTATTCTGCACCTCCCATTAAACTCTTCTACGCTTTGGCGGACGGCATCCATTATGTGGAATTGGGGTAACATCCTTAATCATGCTAACCTCAAGGCCGGTAGCCTGCAGGGAACGGATAGCTGCCTCACGGCCAGCACCAGGACCCTTAACGTAAACATCAACCTGCTTCAAGCCATGCTCCATCGCAGCCTTTGCAGCAACCTCTGCTGCCATCTGTGCTGCGAATGGAGTGCTCTTTCTGGAGCCACGGAAACCAAGTCCGCCTGCGCTTGCCCAGGAAAGTGCATTACCGTTCTTATCAGTCAAAGTAACGATAGTGTTATTAAAGGTGGAGCTGATATGAGCAACACCAAATTCAATATTTTTGCGGTCCTTCTTCTTAGGACGAACAGACTTCTTAACTGCCACTCTTTAGCCCTCCCTTATTTCTTCTTACCAGCAACGGCCTTTTTAGGACCCTTGCGAGTACGAGCGTTATTCTTAGTATTCTGTCCACGAACTGGCAGACCCATACGATGACGGCGACCGCGATAGCAGCCGATCTCAACGAGTCGCTTTATATTCAGGGACTGCTCACGACGCAAGTCACCCTCTACGATAACCTGCTTGTCAATGATATCACGAAGCTTTACAACCTCGTCCTCAGTCAGATCACGAGCGCGGGTATCAGGATTGATACCAGTCTCCTTCAGCAATCTCTGGGAAGTGGTCAGACCAATACCATAGATATATGTTAATGCAATCTCAATTCTCTTATCACGTGGCAAATCTACACCGGCAATACGTGCCATACATCAAGCACCTCCTTCTAAAATTATCCCTGTCTCTGCTTATGTTTTGGGTTTTCGCAAATAACCATTACGCGACCCTTACGCTTAATAACCTTGCACTTTTCACAAATAGGTTTAACCGACGGTTTAACTTTCATTGCGTTATGCCCCTTTCATATACTGCCAAAAGCCTTGTTTTGACTATTTAAAACGATAGGTGATACGGCCACGAGTCAGATCATATGGTGTAAGCTCAATGGTTACCTTGTCACCTGGCAGGATGCGGATGAAATTCATGCGAATCTTGCCGGAAACATGGGCCAAAACAACGTGACCGTTCTCCAACTCTACCTGGAACATTGCATTTGGCAATGCCTCCAGAACCTTACCTTCAACTTCAATTACATCTTGCTTAGACATAATGACTCCTTTTTACTTCAGGGTTTCAACAACGTCTGCAAAAACCTTGTCGATTGCCTGACGACCATCAATCTCTACATAAAGACCAGCCTTCTGGTAATACTCGATTAATGGCTTTGTCTGTGCCTCGTATACTGACAACCGATTCTTCATAGTTTCCTCGGTGTCATCTGCACGCTGATAAAGCTCGCCACCACAGGCATCACACTTACCCTCAACCTTGGATGGGCTGAACTTAATGTGATAAGTAGCACCGCAGCTACGGCAGATTCTACGACCAACTGCTCTCTCCACCAGATCAGAAGATGGAACAGTGATGTTGATAACACTCTGCAGGCTCAAGCCCAGCTCAACAAGAATCTTGCTGAGGGCATCTGCCTGCTCAACAGTACGAGGAAAGCCATCCAGAATAAAACCCTTCTTGCAATCGTCCTGAGCCAAACGCTCCTTGACGATACCTACAGTAATCTCATCTGGAACCAGGTTACCGGCATCAATACATGCCTTGGCCTTTTTTCCCAGCTCGGTTCCTTCCTTGATAGCGGCACGGAACATGTCGCCAGTGGAAATATGCGGGATATTGAACTTCTTAACGATATTAGCTGCCTGAGTGCCTTTGCCAGCACCAGGAGGCCCCATCAAAAGAATATGCATTTTTTCCTCCTTACTTCATGAATCCTTCGTAATGTCGCATCACTACCATGGATTCAATCTGCTTCATAGTATCCAGGCCTACGCCTACAACAATCAGCAATGCTGTTCCGCCAAAGTTAACGCCCTCCAAATGGGTGGCGCTAGCTATTATGGTTGGCAGAATAGCTATGAACGCAAGGAAGAATGCTCCTGCAAGGGTAATACGAGTCATGACATGATCTAAATATTCTGCAGTGGGCTCTCCCGGACGAATACCCGGGATAAAGCCACCGTATTTTTTCAGATTCTCTGCCATATCCGATATCTTTACAGTAACCGCGGTGTAAAAATACGTGAAGAAGATAATCAGCAGTGCGTACACTGTTGAATGTAGCGGTGTACCCCACGCAAAATACCCGGCAAAATCTTTTACCCAGGGGATATCAATAAACTGGGCAATAGTTACTGGAAACATCAGCACGGATGACGCAAAGATTATTGGAATTACTCCCGCGTGGTTTACCTTCAGCGGGATAAAGCTGGATTGTCCGCCATACTGTTTGTTGCCGACAACCCTTTTTGCGTAGGAAATTGGAATCCTACGATAGGCGGTATGAATTGCTATAACAAAGACAATCATAGCCACCGCAATTGCTGCAAAGAAGAACACATTTATATAGGAAATGGTTCCTGCCTGCAAATAATGATAAATCTTGCCAATATTAGATGGCAGTGCTGCCACAATACCTGCAAAAATAATTAGTGAAATACCATTCCCCACGCCGTTAGCAGTAATCTGCTCACCGACCCACATGAGGAATACCGTACCGGCAGTCAAGGTAATTGCAATAATCAATGTTGATGCCGGACCAGGATTTAGAACAGCCTCCTTCAGACCGATGGACATACCCATTGCCTGGAGGAATGCCAATGCTACAGTAAAGTAGCGTGTGACCTTGGTGGTTTTCTTGTGCCCCTCTTCGCCTTCCTTAGACCATTGCTCCAGAGTAGGTATTACTACATTCAACAGCTGGATAATGATGGATGCGTTAATATACGGGGTAATACTCATGGCAAATATGGAAAACTTGCTAAGAGCACCACCAGAGAACAAATCCAACAAACCGAAAAGAGTTCCGCTGTTAAACAGCCTTTCAATGGCTGATGGATCAACGCCTGGAACAGGTATATGAGTACCCATTCTGAATACAGCGAACATAACCAGAGTAAAGATAATCTTTGTCCTCAGCTCCGGAATCTTAACGATGTTTGAGAGGGCTGAAACCAATCAGATCACCCCAACTTTTCAACCTTACCACCTGCTGCAGTAATCTTTTCCTCTGCAGACTTGGTAAAGCCGTTTGCTACAACAGTCAGCTTCTTGGTGAGCTCACCATTGCCCAGAATGCGAACGCCATCCTGGATGTTCTTCAGAACGCCAGCCTCTACCAATGCTACTGCATCAACAGTGGTGCCATCCTCAAAACGATTCAGAGTCTCAACATTAACCTCTGCATATACGTTAGCAAAGATGTTCTTGAAACCACGCTTTGGTAATCTACGATAGATAGGCATCTGGCCACCCTCGAAACCAGTGCGAACGCCGCCGCCGGAACGAGACTTCTGACCCTTCTGACCCTTACCGGAGGTCTTGCCATTACCGGAACCCAGACCACGACCTACACGGAAACGTACCTTGCGGGCGCCAGGAGCTGGAGATAATTCATTCAATTTCATCTGTCTATTGCACCTCCCTGAACTCAAGCCTGCTCTTCAACAGTAATGAGATGCTCAACCTTGTGGAGCTGGCCACGGATGGACTCATTATCTGGAAGCTCAACTGAGGAATTTAACTTCTTAAGACCCAATGCTTTAATAGTAGCACGCTGTGTAGCGGATCTGCCAATCAGGCTTCTGGTCAGAGTAATCTTCAACTTTGCCATTTTCAAATCCTCCTTAACCCAAAAGTTCCTGTACAGTCTTGCCACGGAGCTCAGCAACCTTCTCAGCCTGCTTCAACTGCTCCAAGCCCTTCAGGGTAGCACGTACCATGTTGTTTGGATTAGAGGAACCCAGAGACTTAGTCAGGATGTCCTTAATACCAGCCAACTCGAGAACGGCACGAGCTGGGCCGCCAGCGATAACACCAGTACCTTTGGCAGCTGGCTTCATCAGCACACGGCCTGCACCGAATACACCAATCATCTCATGAGGAATGGTAGTATCCTTCAGGGAAACACTAATCAAATTCTTCTTGGCATCTTCAACGCCCTTACGAATTGCCTCAGGTACCTCTGCAGCCTTACCCAAGCCTGCACCAACCTGACCCTTCTCATTACCAACAACTACCAATGCGCTGAAGGAGAAGCGACGGCCGCCCTTTACTACCTTGGCAACGCGGTTAATAAATACAACTCTTTCCTGGAACTCAGGAGTCTCGTTGTCAATTCTAGCCATTTATGTACCTCCTTTACAAATTTTAGAATTTCAAGCCTGCTTCACGAGCTGCTTCAGCAAGTGCTGCAACACGGCCATGATATACATAACCACCACGGTCGAATACTACCTCGGTAATGCCCTTTTCGATAGCGCGCTTTGCAACGGTCTCGCCGATTGCCTTAGCTGCCTCAACATTGCCGCCATAGTTCTGGAAATCCTTATCCTTTGTGCTGGCAGATACGAGAGTAACACCGTTAACATCATCGATAACCTGTGCATAGATGTTGCTCAAGCTACGGAATACGTTAAGACGTGGTCTCTCAGCAGTGCCGGAAATGTGATTGCGTACACGCAGGTGACGCTTCTGACGAGCTTTATTCTTATCTTCCTTAACAAACACTGTCGGTTACTCCTTTCTGCTAATTATTTCTTGCCCTTCGCGCCAGCTTTACCAACCTTGCGACGAACAAACTCACCTTCGTACTTAATACCCTTGCCCTTATATGGCTCTGGCTTTCTGTAGTCGCGAATCTTTGCGGAGATTGCGCCAACAGCTTCCTTGCTGATGCCACTTACTACAATCTTAGTTGCAGATGGGCACTCAAACTTGATGCCAGTAGGTGGCTCAATTACTACAGGGTGAGAGAAGCCCAGGGACAGCTCCAGGTTGTTACCCTTTACGGCTGCTCTGTAACCAACACCATTAATCTCCAGAGTCTTTGCATAACCCTCGCTAACACCAACAATCATGTTGTGAATGAGAGTACGGCTCAGGCCGTGCAGTGCTCTGTGATCCTTATTATCAGAAGGACGCTCTACAGTCAGAGTGTTCTCCTCAATGTTAATCTTCATGTCCTGATGAATATTGCGTACCAATTCACCCTTAGGACCCTTTACAGTCACCTTGTTGCCATCCTCAACCTTAACAGTTACGCCGGCTGGGATAGTGATAGGTGCTCTACCAATTCTTGACATTAGTACACCTCCTAACTATTAAATAATTACCAAACGTAAGCTACAACCTCGCCGCCGAGACCAGCCTTGCGAGCATCCTTATCGCTCATGATTCCCTTGGAAGTGGAAATAATGGCGATACCCAAACCGCCGAGAACACGTGGAAGCTCAGCTGCCTTTGCGTACTGACGCAGACCAGGCTTGGAAATACGCTTAATACCGGTAATTACCTTTTCACGGGCTGGACCATACTTCAGGGAAATAGTGATTACCCCCTGCTTGCCATCCTCAGTGAAGGTGTAATCCTTGATGAAACCCTCTTCCTTGAGTACCTCAGCAATAGCCTTCTTAATCTTGGAACCAGGGATTTCTACCTTCTCATGGAATACGGAATTTGCGTTGCGCAGACGAGTAAGCATGTCTGCAATAGGATCAGTCATTACCATGTAAATCGATATCCTCCTTTCAAAATTTCGTGTGGCCACATAGGCTCACTTAAAAGATTTTATCAGTTTCATATACGTCTGTCAATGGTTTTGTGCATAATTTGTGGATAAATTAATAAAAAAAATTTCCACAGTCAAAAAACCAACTGTGGAAACTTTTTCCTACTATATTATATTATGCTGTTTTTTCGCAGCCATGGCTTTCACAGTTATCAGCTTCGCCGCTAATCAATTCCTTGCCACAATGCTTAACCACCAGCAATGCCAAGGTCATCAGAGCCAAAGCCAGAATCAGCTGCAAGCCATCAACCATAAAGACAAACTGGTCAGCAGGCTTGTTGACGATACCCCACACACTCATAACCAAGGCAGACATGGTAACTAGGAACATCATGGTCATAGGCACATAAAGCATCCAGCCCTGGCGACCCGTGGTCCGCAGGAATACAGCCAGAGAAATAAGTACCAGAGCAGACAGCAACTGGTTAGCTGCACCGAAGAGTGGCCAGATATTCATATAACCTGCCAGACACAGGAAATACGCCAATACCAAGGTTACAATGGTGGAAAAATAAGTGTTCATGCAAAGACCGCTAACGCCACTTACCTCCTGGCCCTCACTTGGAGCAAAAAGCTCCTGGAAGGACATTCTGCCAATACGAGCTACAGAATCAATGGTGGTCATACCAAGGGCAGATACACACATGGTAATGAAGCAGGAGGACAGACCAGCAGGCAGGCCAAACATATTGAAGAAATTACTAATGGAGCCGGCAAAAATCTGGAATGGGGTTCCCTTTGGCAGCACACCATCAGTAGCAGCTGCACAGGCAATAACCAGGGCAACTACACCTAGCAGGGATTCAACCAGCATGGCACCATAGCCAACAGTCAGCATATCCTTCTCATTGGAAATAGCCTTGGAAGAAGTACCAGAGGAAACCAGGCTGTGGAAGCCAGATACAGCACCACAGGCAATGGTAATAAACAGAATTGGGAACAATGGCTTGCCATTTACCTCGAAGCCAACGAAGGCAGGCATATTAATCTGCGGGTTGGCTACGATAACACCAATAACACCGCCTGCAACCATGCCTAACAGCAGGAAAGAGCTAAGATAATCACGAGGCTCCATCAACAGCCACATTGGCAAAACTGAAGCAATAAAGCAATAGCCAAAGACTACATAACGCCAGCTGGCCACATCCAAATACAATGGGAAGTTCATACCCACTACAAACATGAGAGCAACCAGTACCAAGGCCACAAAGAATTTTACAGCACCAGATGGCTGAAACTTTCTAATGTACTGGCCGAAGCCCATAGCCACTACAATGTACAGCAGGGAAATGGTAGCTGCCTGAGCACCAGGTACATTCAGCTCACCAGTCTTGGTCATGCCGTTAAAGGTATTGGCAATAATATCAGAGAAGGCTGCAATAACCAGCAGTGTGAAAAGCCAGCAGAACAACAGGAAAAGTCTTCTACCAGTCTTGCCTACATACTGCTCAATCAACATACCCATGGACTTGCCTTTATTCTTTACAGAAGCATAAAGAGCGGTAAAATCCTGTACAGCACCGAAGAACACACCGCCAAAGAGGAGCCACAGCAGTGCTGGTGCCCAACCAAACATAGCAGCAATAATAGGTCCAGTTACAGGGCCTGCACCAGTTATGGAAGAAAACTGATGGGAGAATACAGTAAATCTGGAAGCAGGAGAATAATCCTGACCATCCTCAAATTCTACTGCCGGAGTCTTGGCCTGAGGGTCAATTCCCCAAGTTTTTACCAACCAACGGCCGTAACCAAGATAGGCTGCAGCAAAGACGACGATGGCTATGCCAATAAGTGTTAAACCATTCATCACAAATCCTTCTTTCCTTTATAGTATAAATGGAAATAATTCCCGCCGACAACAATGCTATCACAATTCGCACCATTGCGACTTATTTAATTTATTTGAACAGTATATTAGCACTCTGATTTTTAGATGTCAATGGAGTAAAGCAAAGAAGTAATTTTCAGATAATTTCAAATTCTGCGTTTTATTACATACAATACTTTGTCAAAAATAGTGTAAACCTGTAAACTATAGCAAATAAGAAAAAGGCCATCCCATTACAAGTGATACTATAGGTTAAACCACGCAAACATATAGTTATTTCACCTGATGGGACAGCCCTTGAATATTTTATTTAATTGTCATTTGCTGGCAATTACATCATGCCTGGCATACCGCCCATAGCTGGTGCTGCAGGAGCTGCACCCTCTGGAGCTGGCTTATCAGCAACCAAGGTCTCAGTAGTGAGAACCATAGCTGCAATGCTGGCTGCGTTCTGCAATGCGGAACGAGTTACCTTGGCAGGGTCAACAATACCAGCCTCAATCATATTAACATACTGGTCGTTAGCCGCATCATAGCCAACACCAACGCCAGCCTTCTTAACCTCAGCTACAACTACGCTGCCCTCCATACCTGCATTGCTAGCAATCTGACGAACAGGCTCCTCAATAGCACGACGAACGATATTGATACCAGTCTTTACATCGCCCTCAGCCTCCAGCTTGTCAAGAGCTGGCAGAATGTCAATAAAGGTAGTACCGCCGCCGGCTACAATACCTTCCTCAACAGCAGCACGGGTAGCATTCAAAGCATCCTCTACACGATACTTCTTGTCCTTCATCTCGACCTCAGTAGCAGCACCAATTTCGATAACAGCTACACCGCCGGACAACTTAGCCAGACGCTCCTGAAGCTTCTCCTTGTCGAAATCAGAGGTGGTATCAGCAATCTGCTTCTTAATCATCTCAACGCGAGCTGCAATGGCTTCCTTGTCACCCATGCCATCAACGATGGTGGTGTTTTCCTTGGAGGAATGTACCTGACGAGCACGACCCAAATCCTCCAGAGTTACGCTATCCAGCTTGCGGCCAACCTCCTCGGAGATAACCTGGCCACCAGTAAGGATTGCAATATCCTCCAGCATAGCCTTACGGCGATCACCAAAGCCAGGAGCCTTAACAGCCAAAGCCTTGAAAGTACCACGGAGCTTATTAACAACGATGGTAGCCAGAGCCTCGCCGTCCAGATCCTCAGCAATAACAACCAGCTCCTTGCCCATCTTTACAACCTGCTCCAAAATAGGCAGAATCTCGTTGATGGAGGAAATCTTCTTGTCAGTAATCAAAATATATGGATCGTTCATAACAGCTTCCATCTTATCGGTATCAGTAACCATATAAGGAGAGATATAGCCGCGGTCGAACTGCATACCCTCTACTACAGACAGATTGGTGTCCATACCCTTGGACTCCTCAACGGTAATAACGCCTTCCTTGCCAACCTTCTCCATAGCATCAGCAATATAGCTACCAATTTCCTCATCAGCAGAAGAAATGGTAGCAACCTGAGCAATCTCAGACTTGCTGTTTACGGACTTGGATACGGACTTAATCTCCTCAACCAGAGTTTTAACTGCAGTCTCAATACCCTTCTTCAATACCATTGGATTTGCACCAGCAGCTACATTTCTCATACCCTCATGAATCATAGCCTGAGCCAACAGGGTAGCAGTAGTAGTACCATCACCAGCAATATCGTTGGTCTTGGTAGCAACCTCGCGCACCAGCTGTGCACCCATATTCTCAAATGGATCCTCCAGCTCAATGTCACGAGCAATGGTAACACCATCATTTGTAATAGTAGGAGCACCAAACTTCTTATCCAGTACCACATTGCGGCCCTTTGGACCAAGGGTAACCTTTACTGCGTCAGCCAATGCATCTACGCCCTTGCCCAGTGCACGGCGTGCTTCTTCGTTAAATAAAATCTGCTTTGCCATTTTGTATTTACCTCCAATATATAGTCATAAGATTGTCTTTACAATCTGTTCTTACTCAGCAATTGCCAGAATATCGCTCTGACGGCATACCAGATAATCCTCACCGTCAACCTTTACCTCAGTACCTGCGTACTTGGAGTAGATTACTGCATCGCCAACCTTTACGTCCATAGGGCTTCTCTGACCATCCTTGAACTCACCAGGGCCTACAGCTACAACAACGCCCTTCATTGGCTTCTCCTTGGCGGTATCTGCCAAAATAATGCCGCTAGCGGTCTTGGTCTCTGCTTCTGCAACCTGGATAACAACTCTGTCACCTAATGGTCTAATCATGTTAATCTGCCTCCTAATATTTAAAATCATATTAAACATTTTCGTTGTTAGCACTCTTTTCCTTTGAGTGCTAACTGCAAGTATTATAATAAATCCTTTTCGTCAAAAAGTCAATAAGTCAAGACAAAAAACTCTGCAAAATATATGTAAAATTTCCCAAATTCAATTAAGGAAATAGAATGGAGCTATTTCATTAGATATTTAAGATGTTTTTAGACAAATATGTTGACAAACCTATAAAAAACACCAACCTTGATAATCTGAACATTATCAAAGCTGGTGTTTATCCAATGCTAACAGGTGCTTATCAGAAAACGCCGTAAAACCCCTGTCTTTAGACATGGTGATATAAGGCGTGTCAACCTAATTTGCATAAACAATTGACGGTGGACAAAAAATGCTAATGATTTTTCTTGCTGTTCGATTGTATGTTTTCTGTAAATATGA
>DAVZJH010000064.1:0-12344 GCA_052272885.1 Anaerovibrio sp.
TGGACACGCCTTATATCCCCATAGCTAAAGCAAGGGACTTTACGGTGTATTTGGTAAAAGAAAAAGACTGTCATTGTTGTGATGATAAAGCAGGTCTGTTAGCATCAGGGTTATCTGGTGCTAGCAGAGACTGGTTATCACAGCAGAGACAGTCTATTTTTGTGTTTATTTGGCAGCAGAAATGATTTTTTGCAGTTCCCGTACCTGATGGAGATGGGTTTCATAGTCCAGGTCATTGGCATCATACTGCATGCGCTTTTTTAATTCATCAATTCGGGCTTGCAATTTAGCACGAACTTCGGGATTCAAAGCCATAAAGCACCCTCCCATACATGATAAAACTTTTTCCAAAACCTTACATAATCAACTGTTGGATTTTATTAAGGGAGTTAGTGGGGAATTAATCAGTAAAGAGAGAGGTGGAGAGATAACGGTCACCGGTATCTGGCAGCAGGGCAACAATGGTCTTGCCCTTGTTCTCTGGGCGCTGTGCCAACTGAATAGCTGCGGTGAGAGCTGCACCAGAGGAAATACCTACCAGTACACCCTCGGCTCTAGCAAACTGACGACCATATTTGAAAGCATCCTCGTTATCAATAGGGAGAATCTCATCGTAAATCTTGGTGTTCAGGGTTTCAGGTACGAAGCCTGCGCCAATGCCCTGAATCTTGTGAGGGCCAGCAGTTCCCTTGCTGAGAACAGGGGAGGTGGCTGGTTCTACAGCAATAATCTTTATATCATGATTCTGGCTCTTGAGATATTCACCTACACCGCTAAGTGTTCCGCCAGTACCTACACCAGCAATAAAGAAATCAATTTTGCCATCGGCATCTTCCCAGATTTCAGGACCGGTAGTAGCCTTGTGAACAGCTGGGTTGGCAGGGTTGGTAAACTGGGATGGAATATAAGCATGAGGAATGGTGGCTGCCAACTCCTCAGCCTTGGCAATAGCACCCTTCATGCCCTTGGCACCATCGGTGAGAACAATCTCTGCACCATAGGCTTTCAGCAGGTTACGGCGCTCCACAGACATAGTCTCTGGCATGGTCAGGATAGCTCTGTATCCTCTAGCAGCTGCAACGCTGGCCAAGCCAATACCGGTATTGCCACTGGTAGGCTCAATGATAACAGAATCCTTGGTAAGCTTGCCCTCGGCCTCGGCCTTTTCAATCATACCCTTGGCAATACGATCCTTGACACTGCCAGCTGGGTTGAAGTACTCCAGCTTTACCAGAATATCTGCCTGCAGATTATTGGCCTTGATGAAATTGTTAGCTCTCAGCAGAGGAGTATGGCCGATAAGCTCTGTAACGCTATTGTATACCTTTGACATATAAAGCATCTCCTTTATTATTAGCATAATGCATATAAACATATATGATTGATATGTTTATATGATAATAGATAATGGCTTTTTTGTCAATAGGCAAAATATATTGCAGGAAATATTTTTTGCCTGATTACGGGATTTTTTAGTGCTTAAAGCGCCATATCAAAGGGAATAGCCTTTGGTTGTTCTGGAAATGAAATGAATTAGGGAGCTTTTAATTCTGAGAGTGTGAATAAGAATAAAACATATTAATTCACTATGATATATTGATTTTATATGAAAAATTTGTTATAGTATAGTTACGAAAGTATTTAGGAAAGGAAGTTGGAAAAATGCGTATTTCTGCCAAAGGGCGGTATGGACTGGCAGCTATGGTGCATTTGGCACTGAATTATAGCGGCGGCAACCCTATAACAATTATAAGTATTTCTGAGAAAATGGGGATTTCTAAGATTTATTTGGAGCAGGTTTTTGCTCTGCTAAAGCGGGGAGGGCTGGTATTATCCCTAAAGGGTTCTCAGGGAGGTTATCAGCTGGCTAGGGAGCCAAAGCTGATTACAGCCTATCATATTCTTTCTGCTATTGAAACCTCCATGATGGAGCCGGCAGACAAAACGGTGGCGGAGACTCAGCCTCAGCTGGAGGAGGCTTTGCAGGAAATGGTATTTACTAATGTGGACAAGGCTATTAGGGAGGCTCTTTCCAGTGTAACCTTGGCTGATATTATGCAAAATGTGGAAACTCAGACCTCAGAGCAGCTAATGTATTTTATCTAAGCACCAAAATAGGACTGTTTGTGGCAAACAGTCCTATTTTTTTTTAGCTTATTTTAGGTATTAAGCGAAGATTGGCTCTACGGCAGCAGCCAGCTCGTCTTTCTGAGCCTGTGCCTCGGCTAAATCCTTGCCCAGAGTGGTGAAGTATGCCTTAATCTTTGGTTCGGTGCCAGATGGGCGAATAATAACTGTAGCGCCGTTTTCCAGCTCATATAGAAGCACATTAGCTGGTGGTAGGCCAGTTTCTTCAGATTTCTTGAAGTCAACAGCCTTGGTAATTTTGTGAGCACCAATAGCAGTAGGAGGCTCCTTGCGAAGCTGAGCCATAATGCCAGCCATTTTGTCCATGCCACTAAGGCCTGGGAATTCAAAGCTGTCGGTTTTGTTGAAATAACGGCCATACTGGCTGTAGATTTCCTCCAGACGCTGCTTGATGCTGGAACCATTAGCTCTGTAGTAGGCAGCCATTTCACAAATCAGCATGGAGGCTACAACAGCGTCCTTGTCCCGGACATAGGAGCCTGCCAGATAGCCATAGCTTTCCTCAAAGCCAAAGATAAAACGATCCTCCTGATGGTTTTTCTCTAGGCTGAGAATCTGGTCACCAATCCACTTGAAGCCGGTGAGAACACTGCGGAGCTCCACATTGTAATGCTTGGCAATGGCCTTGGCCAATGGGGTGGACACCAGAGACATAACAGCAACAGGATCCTTTGGCATGGTGCCCTTTTCAATACGGCCGGCGCAGATATAATCAAGGAGCAGGGCACCCATTTCGTTACCAGTTACCAGCTCATAGGTGCCGTCAGGACACTTCATGGCAATACCTACCCGGTCTGCATCAGGATCTGTAGCCAGCATCAAATCTGCATCACATTCCTTGGCCAGCTTTAAACCAGACTCCAGAGCAGCATAGATTTCTGGATTTGGATAGCTGCAGGTAGTGAAATAACCATTTGGATATTCCTGCTCTGGTACAATGGTAATATCAGTGATACCAATATCCTTCAATACCTGAGTAACAGGCACCAGACCGGAGCCGTTAAGAGGGCTGTATACCAGCTTCAGACCAGAGGTAGCAGCCAGACCAGGACGCACCTGACAGGCCTCAATAGCTTCATAGAAAGCTTTCTTGCAGTCGTCCCCTACAAAGCGAATCAGGCCATCCTCAACACCCTGAGCAAAGGAAATCTGCTGAGCACCATTGAGCACATCAATCTTCTGGATTTCGTTATATACCACATCGGCAGCCTGGTCAGGCATCTGGCAGCCATCTGGACCGTAGGCCTTGTAGCCATTGTACTTGGCAGGGTTGTGGGAGGCTGTTACCATAATACCTGCATTACAATTGTAGTATCTTGTAGCAAAGGACAGAGCTGGTACAGGCATAGCAGCATCATAGATGCGTACCTTGATGCCATTAGCAGCCAATACCCCGGCAGCAGTCTTGGAGAAAACATCGCTCTTAAGACGAGTGTCAAAGCTGATGGCTACAGTCTGAGTGCCACCCTGAGTTTTTACCCAGTTGGCTAAGCCCTGAGTAGCTTGAGCTACTACATAGATATTCATGCGGTTAGTACCAGCGCCTAGAACACCTCTTAGTCCGGCAGTACCAAATTGCAGGGAAACAGCAAATCTATCCTTGATTTCCTCATCATTGCCCTGAATTTTTCTCAATTCAGGAGACAGGTCAGCATCCTGCAAATCCGCAGCCAGCCAGCGCTGATATTCTTCATTATACATTTATATTCCTCCTCAGTTGTCAAAAGACAGATAATCATAATTAGCTATATACATATTAATTCGCACTAAATGTCAAAAATCCTGCCTGTAAATAAAAATACAGACAGGATTTTTAAAATTTTTATTGCATTTTGGAAAGATTGTCGAAACGGGTATATTCCTTTTTGAAATACAGCTTCACAGTATCTACCGGACCATTACGATGTTTGGCAATAATAACCTCGGTAATGTTTTGATTGGTTGTCTGAGGATCATAGTAATCCTCACGATAAAGGAACATAACAATGTCCGCATCCTGCTCCAGGGAGCCGGATTCTCTCAGGTCACTAAGCATTGGTTTTTTGACTTGACGGTTTTCCACGCTTCGGCTGAGCTGGGACAGGGCAATAATAGGCACGTTCAGCTCTCTGGCCAAGGCCTTTAGGGAGCGAGAAATCTCTGCAATCTCAGCCTGACGATTATCACCGCTGTTTTTTGTGTTGCTGCCTTGCATCAGCTGCAGGTAGTCAATGATAATCAAATCCAGACCATGCTGAGATTTCAGCCGTCTAGCCTTGGAACGGAGCTCGTTAATCTGGATACCAGCAGTATCATCAATATAGAGGGGGGCTTTGCCAATGATTTCACCCATGCCAATAAGGCGATTCCATTCCTCGTTGGTCAACTCACCAACTCGGGCTTTCTGGGAGTCTAGACTGGCTTCGGAGCAAAGCATTCTCTGCATAAGCTGGTTCTTGGACATTTCCAAGGAAAAGAAGGCTACCGTCTTTTTGGCTCTGATGGCCACATTGGCGGCAATATTCAGAGTAAAGGCGGTTTTACCCATACTTGGGCGGGCAGCTACCAGAATCAAATCTGATGGCTGCAGACCAGAGGTAAGATTGTCCAAATCCGTAAAATCTGTAGGAATACCGGTTAAGCCACCATGAGCCTCATATACAGTATTAATCTTATCAATGGTTGAAAGTACAATATCTCCAATAGGGGTAAAATCGCTGGTATTCTGATGGCTGGCTGCCTCCATAATCCGCTTTTCGGATTTGTCCAAAATGGTAGGCACATCATCCTCCCCATCATAAACCATAGCTGTAATATCGCTGGCGGCATTTAGAAGATTGCGCAAATCAGCTTTTTCCCGCACGATTTTAGCATAGTAGGGCACGCTGGAGGCAGAGGGAACTGCGTTGGCCAGCCCGGCAATAAAAGCAGGGCCACCGGCCTTTTCCAGCAGATTTTCCTTGGATAGCTGCTCTGACAGAGTAACAATATCCACAGGAATATTATCCCTAAAAAGCCCCTTCATGGTGTTAAAGATAATCCTATGGGCTTCTCGGTAGAAATCCTCGGTCTTTAGCATTTCTACAGCATCTGCCACTGCAGATGCCTTGGACATCATGGAGCCAAGCACAGCCTGCTCGGCCTCAATATTATTAGGGGGAGCCAGCTTTATGAGCTCATCCTGTGTGGGCATATTACTCCTCCTTTTCCATTAAAAGCTCTAAAGCCTCCTGGGCTGTATCAACAGGATAGATTTCCAGTCCTAGATGATGAGCTGGAATATCCTTAGCATTTTCCTGTGGGATAATCAGGCGGGATATGCCTGCCTGACGAGCGCCATAGGCCTTTTCAAAAACGCCGCCTACAGGTCTTACCTTGCCCTGGAGAGAAATTTCTCCAGTTATGGCTGTATCCTGACGGATGGCCTTGCCTGTAATAGCGGAGATGATAGCTGTTAAAATCGCTGTTCCTGCACTAGGGCCGTCAATATTGCCACCGCCAATGACATTGATGTGCAAATCATAGTCATGTATATCCTGACCAGTTAATTTTCGCACTACAGAGGCTGCATTGAAAACGGAATCCTTAGCCATAGAGCCGGCTGTTTCGTTAAAGCGAACGGTGCCCTTGCCCTTTTCGTGGGCAGGGAAGGCGATGGCCTCAATTTCAATGACAGAGCCAAGATAGCCTGCTACCCCCAGACCAAAGACGTGGCCTACCTGGCATTTATCAGAAGCCTTTTTGGTTACATACGGGCTGAGACGGCTTACCTGTGCCACCTTGTAAATATCCTCCTTGGTGATGAGTACCATAGGAAGATTGGTTTCTTCATCTGGCAGGTCAGGGGCTGCATCCTGCTCATAACGCTCCAAGGCCAGGCTGTAGGCATCAGCCAGAATATTAATAGCCTTGCGGCCCTCAATGGTATATTCACTGATAAGGGCTGCTGCTCCTTCTGCCAACTGGGCATTGAGGCGCTGAACAGCATTCTTGACGATGGTCTGAATATGCTCTGGTGTTAGAGGCTCAAAATAAATCTCAGCACAGCGGGAGCGAAGGGCTGGATTGATGGAGGAGGCATCTCTGGTGGTGGCACCTATGAGCACGAAATCTGCCGGAGCACCTTCCTCAAAGAGCTTCCGAATATAAGCCGGCACCTTTTCATCGGTAGGATCATAGTAAGCGGATTCAAAGAAGGCCCGCTTGTCCTCCAATACCTTTAGCAATTTGTTCTGCAGCGTAGTATCCATTTCGCCAATTTCATCTATAAAGAGGATACCGCCGTGGGCATCTGTAACCAGTCCAGGTTTTGGCTCTGGCACACCAGTATCTGCCAAATCTCGTCGGGCACCCTGATAAATTGGATCATGGACGGAGCCTAGGAGAGGATTGGTTAGATCCCTTGGATCCCAGCGCAGGGTAGTGCCATCGGTTTCCACAAAGGGAGCCTCTGGCCCAAAGGGGGAAAGTTTTCTCTTTTTGGCGGCCTCCAGCACCAATCTGGCGGCGGTGGTTTTGCCCACTCCCGGAGGACCATATAAAATCAAATGTTGAGGATAAGGGGAGCTAAGCTTGGCTAAAAGGGAAGCTACGGCTCTTTCCTGTCCCACAATATCCATCAGAGTCTTGGGCCGCAGCAGCTCCATAACAGACTGAGTCAGGCTGATTTGGTCCATAGCCTCAAGCTTCTGGCGCTTCTGCTGTTCCATAGGAGTTTCGCCGGCTTTTTCCTCCTGCAATACCTGACGACGGATATCCTGTACATAATCTTGATGGTTTTCCTCCAGACGGTCAGCTATTTTTTGCTCTAAATCTGCCTCCAGACTGCGGCGAGCCAAAATATCCGACATTTTTTCTGTCAGGGTATCCAGTATAGCAGGTATTTCCTTTTCAGCTGGTGGTTTTGTTAGAGTAGGGTTCTCAAAAATAATCTTCTGTAAAGCAAGAACCCGCTCTCCCTTTTCAGGAGAGCGGACCAGATGCAGGGCATCCATTTTGCCTGCTTTGATGACTAATTTGTCTGAACCATAATAATCCACCAGCAATGTGAAAATCATATCAATTTTTCTATCCAGCTCATCCTTGGGAGCCATTTCAGTCAGGCTATCCTGAGGAAGCTGGAGCTGTTGATTATCCTTTTTCCCCTTGGAATTATCCAAGCGGAAAAATCTGGTAAAGAAATTGTTCATTAGTTTGCTGTAACCTCAACCTTAATGGTAGTAGTAATCTCTGGGTGTACCTTGATAACGGCCTCGTAAAGACCAGGGCCGGTAACTTCGCCCTTAATGGAGATTTTACGTTTGTCCATTTCAATATTATGCTGCTTTTTCAGCATATCGGAAACATCCTTGCCAGTAACGGAGCCAAAGAGACGGCCGTTGGCACCAACCTTTACCGGAATCTTTACGGTAATCTTGGTGAGCTGGGCAGCCATGAGCTTGGCTTCATCAGTGTCCTGAGCCTTTTTGCGGGCAGCAGAGCCAGCCTTGGCATTGGCCACATTCAGATTGGCAGCAGTAGCCTCCTGAGCGTATTTCTTTGGCAGCAGGAAGTTGCGGCCGTAGCCCTCAGAAACCTCTACAATATCACCTTTGTTACCAACTTTTTTAACGTCCTGTAGCAGTATTACTTTCATTTTTATCATTCTCCTCTATAAATAATTGAGTTGCTGTTATAACATCTTCGAATACGATGTCAATATTACTATTGACTATTTGCGCACCAGCCACATTCTGATGACCGCCACCACCAAATTGTTCCATGATTACCTGTACATTAATGGTGCCTGTGGATCTGGCACTAATGCCAATAACATCCGGGGTAAACTGGAATACCACCATGCTTACTCGCACATCCTCTATTCGCAGCATGGAATCTGCCACCTGAGCGGCAATAACCTGAATATTAGGCAAAGGCTCTCGGCACATGGTAATAATCAAGCCACCAGGCAGCATACGGGCCTGTGCTTTGGCCTGTGCCTTGGCCTGCTCTGTTTCAAAGTCTGAACGGAACATCTGTCGAACAGATACTGGATCTGCACCACAGCGACGTAGATAGGCTGCTGCATCAAAGGTCCGGACGCCGGTCTGCACGGCGAAATTCTTGGTATCTACCAAAATGCCAGCATAAAGGGCTGTAGCCTCCATGCGAGGCAGGGTTAAATCATCACTAAAATAGATAAGCAGCTCTGTAACTAGCTCACTGGTGGAGCTGGTGGCTGGCTCGCTATAGGTAAGCCGGGCATTCTTAATAAAATTGGAGCTGCGGCGATGATGGTCAATAACCACAACATCCTTGATACGCTCCAAAAGCTCCGGAGAGGCTGTCAGATGGGGGATATGAGTATCCACCACAAAAAGCACTGGCCGTTCCGCCGTAATATTGATAAGCTTGTTGGCGGGTAGGAATAATTCGCTGTAGCCTTCCTTGGTTTTGAGAGTCTCTGTAAATTTGCTAATGCCTGTATTAAATTCACTAAGAATAATATGGACAGGCTTTTTCAGATATTTTGCCATGCGGGAAACACCAATAGCTGCGCCTAGGGAATCAAAGTCCTCATTCTGGTGTCCCATAATAAATACTTCATCAGATTCCTGAATCAGTTCATAGATGGAATTGGAAATGATTCTGGCTTTGACTCTGGTGTATTTTTCTACCGCGTTGGTTTTACCACCATAAAACTCAGTTTTGCCTCGGTTTAGAACGGCTACCTGGTCACCGCCGCGGCTGAGAGCCATTTCCAGCATGGAATAGGCTTTGCCACCTAGCTGATTCAGGTTTTGACGGTCGGCTACAGCCACACCGATGCTGAGGGTTACGGAGAGATGCCGTACAGGGTTCTGAAGATTTCGTACCTTGTCCAGAATATCAAACTTTTCCTCCATTGCTGTATCCAGATTGCGTTTTTCCATAACGGCTACGTACAAATCCTCGGATACCTTGCGCAGGAAGCCCTCCAGATGGTTCATCCAATCTGTAATGGCCTTGTTGGTTTCGAAAATCAGGCTGTTCTGCTCTGTATCATTCAAGCCTTGCAGCACATCATTAAAGTTATCAATTTGAATATACATCAGGGTAGTTCTGGAATCTGCATGAATGCCTTTGAGAATTTCCAGGGCAGAATTGTCCTGAATGTACAGCGCCAGCATACCACAAGGGTTTTCCTTGGTGGAAACAGGTCTATGGATAACCTGATAGTGAATGTTCTCATGGACAAAAACAGTTTTGCCATTGCGGCCCCACAACGGCTCCAAATCCAGCTCTGGCCAGAAATCTGCCATGGCAATATTGTAGGTAGGCTCTATGTTGATATGCTTCTCCAGCTCCTTGTTGAACCACTGGATACGGCCCTCTTTATCCACCAGAATAATCACCTGGGGCAGTTTTTCCAAAGCATAATTGGCTACGGAGTTTACATTGCTCATAACTGTATGACAGTAGTGCTCAAACTCCTCGCTGCGGCAAAGACAGCGCTCTCGCCCAAAAAACAGCAGACAGAGCCATACAAGCCCAGCTCCTAGGCCAATAAATAAATTGTAATAAGCTAGTATACCTGTAAGAATAAGTGCCGCAAACAGGATAAAGCAGATATCCAGCCAGGCATTTAGATTACGTGGCATAATATTACCTCTTGGTTTCTTCCTAAATAATTGTTAGCGGGAAAATCTCCGGCGATAGTCCAACAGAATGTCAAAAAGTCCGAAGATGGATACAAGCTGAGAAATAGTACCGTTAACGAAAACAAAGACGATGATAATCCAGAATATCCAACGGTTGAGACGGTTTCTGGTAAGCTTGCTGAGAACCGCAGTACCTTGAATAAAGCCCGCCAAGGTGCATAATACATAGGCATTCAGAGAAGCCTGCTGGAGAAGCTGAATCTCCCGGGTGCTTCCCCAATAAAGGCCTACCAATGCAAAACCAAAGATATAAAGCAGAGCCTTGGGGAGATGCCAATCATCCAAATCAGGCAGTGTGGTTACACTGTGTCCTAGCCGGCGCAGTACCTTGCCACCCACAGCAAAATTCAGCCAAGCTGTCAGCATACCGCTAAGGAGCAGAACTACTGGCAAAAGCAGGGTAATGTAGTCCATAGACTTCATAAATTCATCCTTGGTGCGTTGCAGTTCATCAGGATCCATGCCTACAGCCTCATAAAGCTGGAAGGCAGCACCGGCAGATTCCTTCATGGCACTAATCTGCTCGGACATAGCCAGTGGATTGATACCAGTCAAGGCCAGAGTCAGGGCAGCGGTAAGAAAAACACCTGCCAAGGAGGCCACCAAGCCATAGAGCAAGATACGGGATGCCGTCAAGCCTTGACGGAAGCCGTAGCCTAGAGCCAGACTGGTGGGGCCAAAGGCGGCTGCCATATGTACCGCACTTACAGGCGAGATACAGGCAGACATAATAACGCTGGCTGCGGCAATGCTTAACAGGCCATATTTCATGCCATGACGGACAATCAGCACAATTATGGGTAAGGGCCACAGCATGGTGGCAGCAATGCCCATAACAGGCATATATACCGCAATCAATGCCATAATAACCGTAATTGCCACCAAAAGGCCACTTTCAGTGGTTGATTTGACGGTAAAGCTACGCATAAAAAATTTACTCCTTTATATTGTTTAATAACACATTATATCACTTTTCAACAAATCTGACCAGTGTACACCCTTTGACCTAGGGGATATGTTTTGTCTAGGCTTCATCATGGACTGAGCGATTGTATACGGTGCGAATAGGGAAAGGAATTTCAATGCCCTCTTGACGATAACGCTTGGTGAGGGCCTTGATGAATTCATGCTTTAGCTTGAACTGATCCGCAAATTTGCTGCAATGGAGCACCACATTGAAATCAATACTGCTTTCATTAAAGGTGTGGAAATATACCCCAGGCTTTTTGGTAATAGTGTTATCAATTTTTTGTGTAATATCCCAAGCTACTTCCAAGGTAACCTGCTCCACAAAATCCAAATCACTGTCATAGGCAACGCCGCAGAGAACTTTAATGGTCATATCCGGCTCTGGCATACAGTAATTGGTAATAATGGCGCTGGAGATTTTTTGATTTGGCACTACTACAGCATTGCCAGAGGTGGCAATAATGGTGGTAAAACGCCAGGTAATATCTGCAACTCGGCCCTCCTCTCCAGTGCTGAGACGGACATAATCATCAATGCTTAGCTGTTTGGACATAAGCAGGTAGATACCGGCACAGATATTGGCCAGGGTTTCCTGCAAACCAAGGGCGATGGCCATACCACCAATACCCATAGCAGTTAGCAATGGGGCAATGGAAATTCCCATTGAGCTGAGAATCAGCAAAATACCCATAGCGTAGATTACTACATTAATAATATTTGGCAACAGGCTGGTTTGAGGAATATTTTTGTTTCGCTGGGCACAAAGCTCAATAAAGCCAGTGGCGGCTCTAGCCATAACCTGAAACAGGGTAAAGCTTAGCCAAGCGGAAAGTATGTAGGAAAATAAATTGGCGGCAGCCCAATTTATATTGGTGGAATTAATCAGCCAATAAAGAGTCATACCTACAATCCAGGCTCTAGGCAGGCCTCGGGCGGATTTCAAAATAATATAGCGAATGGAAAGCTCATCATCGTCAAAATGTCTTTCCAGCCAGCTGGCAATCAGGCTGTTAATAAATTGGCCGATACATAGGGCAGCCAAGAAGATACAGCCGGGAATAAAAAGCATATCCCAGATTTCTTCCGGGGTAATATTTTTCATGGTGTTGACAAATTCGTAAATATTAAAGGATTCATTCATACATTTATCGCCTCCTATAGCAATATTTTTGCATTTAATTACTCATACTATGTTTGCTATATTATACCTTTTATATTAAGGAAAGTAAATGCTAGCAGGTGCTAGCCCATGTACTTTCCCCTGTTCAGATAGTATTTTTCCATATTTTAGTATTGAATTTTGTTAAAAGTTGTGATATGCTAACGCGTGGCAGTTGATTTGACTGTCGCGGCTTGGATTCCCATGAACCGAGACCGGAAACCTCATAAACTTTGTCTGTGTTGGTATTTTTGTGCCCAAAAGCCGCAGGCATGGCTAAGTGTATCTGCGTTTCCTGGTAGGCATTCAGGAAACGCTTTATTTTTCCTCAGACAGAGCTAGCTGTCTGCTTGTTACCCCATGCTAACGGGTGCTAAGGCTCCCTCCTCTTAGGAGGGAGTTAAGCACCC
>DAVZJH010000065.1:0-12269 GCA_052272885.1 Anaerovibrio sp.
CATTTATAACAATTTCTCTTGTGCACTATGCACAAAATATTTTGGCTGTACTCTATATCATAGAAGTACTTTCTAGATATTATTTTTCAAGTTTAATACTATCGACAATACCAATACATAGTGCTATAGCTCCATCATATACTTAAATCCATATACCTGCTTGCCATTGAGCATATCTGCTGGCTTTTTTAATGCCCAACTGACAAAAGCTTCCCAATAGGCTTTCCTTCCTACTTTACCACGCAATCCAACTGCTGTTCCAAGTAGATCACAACTATTATAAGCAATCGTATTTTCTCCATCGAATCCTCGTACAGTATACCGATTGCCAATGCTCATTCCATCCACTGCATAAAGATAGTCATACGTATACTGCCCATAAAAGCTCATGGTGTAGCGACTCTTTTGTTTAAACAGCATAAACGGATGCCTATAATCTATACCTAACGAACATAAATTATACCTGCTAGTGCGTTTTCCTGCATCATGTTGCGGATTGAACCATGGAACGCCTCGCTTATAAAAAACTGAAATGTTCCACATATCATCTCCATGATATGCCCTATGAATGACACCAGCAGCAACTGCTGCCGTACTGCGCCGTTGATTTGATAACTCGACATTTTCCAAATAATTATGTGAACGCCGTGTTTCCATGCCAATATGTACAGATGTTTTAGTAGAACGGCTTCTCTCTATCACCCTGCTGGCATTAATGCTGAAAACATTGCTATTTCCACTATACATGAATGTATTGCCTAGTACATATAGAGGATTATCATAACTGCCATCTCTATAGCTTATACTATACGAAGCATATCCATCAGGAATATTCCACGAAAAACCATAACCGGCATTGTTTCTTTTATCCGCCCTGCCATTCATTACGTCATTACTAAAATATGCTGTAAAAATATCATCCCTGCCAGAAAAACTATCTACTGTACAATACAAGCCACCCAAAATTTTTGCCATTTCCTGCTGTTCTTCTACGGTCTGCCTGTCAAATATTTCCTCCAGCCCGTTCAATGCACTGCCCGTATCTCTGCTCAAATCCGATATATCCTGATTGGGATTATCCCTTATCTCGATAGTACCAGTTGCTATAGCTGATTTAGTTGCACTACTGCTTTCATCCTTGGCAGGAATACCGATGACAGGAGTTATTCCCTGCGTATTTTTCACCTCGGCACTGCCATTTTTCAGATTCTGCCTGCTGTTAAATTCTGCACCAATATTAGATGCTTCATAAGCCGCCTTGTTTTCTATATCAGAATACGTCAAGCTGCCAGTGTTCAAATTGTTGATATCCGCAAATGCCTCACTGGCAATAACGCCCCCCTGCAAGTCCGTATTATTGCCAACTAAAATATCAAATCCGTCTGTACCAGCATAAATGCCAGCCTGCCCTTGCACAGATTTAAAATCAGATTCTACGTCAGTTTTACCTATTGAAGCTGTGCCATCTGCCTTAGAAAGGCCATTCCCATTCGGCAAATTAGCTGAACTTATACCCATGCTGGATGAATTTCCATGCTCATAATACTGCTTGCTTTCTTGCAAGGTCTTTATATTCAGATTTGCTCCAGCTTCCATTTCTACTCTGTTGCCAGATACCTGCGAGCCTATGATGTCAGTATCTCATCCAGATTTAATATGCAGTTTATTTTCAACAACAACTTTTGTCGGCATATGCGAAACTGTATTTTCTTTAATATTTCCTTCTACACGACTAACACTGCCTGTTATATTAGTCAGGTTGCCAGCCAAATTAAATTCTGCACCTACACCGACATACGAACTGCTTCCTTCATAATCTACTACATTAGTGTTTGAGGCTGTAGTCAACTTTATATCCTGCGAAGCCGAAAGGTCAACATTATTGCCGTTTACTTGTGAACCTTTTACTTCAATATTGCCATTCCTAGCATTAATTGCCACATCTCCATCAGCAGATATATTGCTGCCAACAGCCAATACAGTATTGCTCTCCAAGCGGCTATCGCTTTTTGCCGCACCAAAACTAACATTTAGGGATAGTGAATCGCTAATATTTTTAATATTCTTGACCGTATCTACAGCCTCTTTCCCTTCCTCGTACAGCTTTGCGCCATACAGTATCTTCAGCCTGTCATCCTTTGAGCCAATGGCTTTATCTGCCATATTTAATATATTGCTAGCCATATCAATCACCGTGCCACCAATTCCTAGTGATAGTCCCGTCCGCTCATACTCATGATGTTCATCTTCGTGATAGGAATTATCTGCATTTGCAATATTCACGTTTTCACCGCTTATGGATATATCATTGCCAGCCAATACATCACTTGCCACAATGTTTGTGTCTTTGCCAGACTCAATGCTTACATTGCCATTGATACTGCCAACAGTAGATTTTTTCTGTTCTACAGAAATATTATTAAACTTATCCTTTTGCTTTTCCTTACCTATAGTCACTGAAATTCCACTAGCAAGAATACCGCTTGTTTCTCTCTGATAATTCTCATAGCTAGCAGCATTTTCCTCGCCGCTTGTTACGTCTATATTGCCACCAGCAGATAAATCAACATTTTTATCCGCCACTATATCGGAAGCATTAATTGCAATATCTCTGCCAACAGAGATATTTACTTCACCGCCACTAACACTTGAAGATACAAGCACTTTATTTTTCGCACCACTTTTCTCTGCAATTTTTGTTGAAGAAAAAATACCGCTTTCTCGTATATTTTCAGTATGATTCTTTTCTAAATTTTCTTCCGTTGCCGTGATATTGACCGAACCAACTGACTCCATATCAATCTTATTATTGGATAAAACATTACCCTGAATTTTTATATCATTGCCGCTTTTGAATGCAATGTTTTCTCCTACCACAGATGAAACAACCGCACCATCTACATCTGTGCTGTCAAAGCTTCGTATATCCATAGAGTTTCCTCCACCTGTTTCCCCCTTGTGATGATGCTGTTCCTCCGCAATACTTTTATACCTACCAGCAGAGACTTCTATATCATCGCCAGCTGTAAAATTTATATTCTTGCCGACGACATTGCTTCCACGCACAGAAATATCTTTATCTGAAACAAAAGTCATGTTGCCATTTGCCGATATATGGCTACCAACATCTTCTTGCTTGCTGACATTACGATAATTATCGTCAGACCATGCTGTATGTTCTGACGTCTTCTCCACCGCTGTACCAATCTCTATATTTTCTGCCGATATAGACAGTGACGCATTTTCACCACTAGACGACACACTGCTTCCCTTGACTACGATACTTCTGTCCGCAGACAATTTTATATTGCTTTCTTTACCTGTTAATTCAATTTGTCCAGTGGCAAATATATTATATGCACAATATCAGCATCTATTCTTACATCCGAACCATTAAGGCCTGAATGTGCTGACTCCGATGCCGACAATCTTCTATTCAACGTTGCTACATCTAGTCCTAAATAATTTATCATGCGATCAGATGTTATCCACCTGCCATAATCAGCATACCTAGGATCATTTTCCCTTCTATATGCTATACCGCCATCTGATTTCATATTATCTTCTACATCCAAATCAGGCAATTCTTTCATAGAATCACCTATCATCTCTGTGGTCTTAACCATATATTTTGTATATTTATCTGACGGGTTATACATAGTAGAACTTGAGCCTGTATTGTCCCTACCTGATTTATAGTGCCGCCAATAACTTTCAACACGCCCCTGTTCATGCACCTTTTGAGTTGCCTGAAAATCAATGTTTTGTAAATCTCCTGTTTTTATAGACAGTTCTTCCCCTGCTGACAATTTTGATTTATCATTATATACTAAATCTGCATTAAGAGACAAATTGCCGCCGCTGTATATTTCCGCTGGATCATTTTGGGTAATAACGCTATTTGACGTAGTACGTGTATATACATATTTGCACCATTCTTCATAATTTCCAGCCGGTGTATGCAGGTGGTCAGATTCATCATTATATACCCAAAGATTCGGCGTACCAGCCTTATAGCGTATCGATGAACCACTGCCTGCATATTCCACAATATGTTCTACATTGCTGACTTGCAATTCTGAGGCAAAATGCTCATTGGCATTATAAATTTCAGTCGAAGAAATGTCCAAATCGCCAGTTGCCTCTATCAAGGCAGACTTATTTTTCAGTACGTCTGCTTGTATGTGCATGTTTCCATTACTTCTAAAAATAGAATGTTCCTCGTTGGTCACGTTTTTAGACTTTAAATCCAATTCATCAGCTGCTGCAACAAGAGCAGCATTTCCAAACTCATCCGCAAGATTGGAAATCTCTCCTGCCGACATATTTATCTTATTTCCATAAATACTACCTGTACCTATGTTAATGATGCTTCCATCTTGCAAAATTTTAATATCTTTTGCAGCCATAATGCCTTCGTTATTGACACCAACACCCTTTCCTGTCCCAAGGAGAGATATTTTATCCGCATACATGCCGCCTACTGCCGATACATCCAGCAACACACCTGTATGTTCATCAGCTAACCGCTTTATATCTTTTATGCCATTTTCATATAATATCCTATTTTTTCCATTGGCAACATTCATCTCACCAGCCAATATGCCAGCATTGATACTACATGCTTGTGCCATGATATCTACTGGTGTACTTCGAGAATCCATTCCTTGTCCTGCAAATTCAATACGACCTTTTTCTACGAAAAATCCTGACAAATTTCCATCAACTGCAAAATCCGGTCTGCCAGTTGTCAAAACGCCCCGACTTACATTAATGAACCCCAAGCCATCCGCTGCTATGCCGTTCTCATTGGCTATGACAAGTGCTGCTCTATTGCCAGCAACTTCTAAAAAACCATTCAGACAAGTTGGAACATCGCCTATAACCTCATTTAGAATTAATTTAGCTGCGCCATTGGCAAGATGTGAATTTCCCTCAATCCACCCAGCAAGTTCAGTTTTGCTAATACCATAATTATTGTTAAATATTAAACCTTCTTTGCCAACCTGCAAATTATTGTATCTGTTATACGAAAGCCCTTTGCCATTCGGCGCATTAATATTAATTACTGTACCGCCATTTGCAACATTAACCACATCTGCACCATTAACAGGATCCGCAATGCTTTTAGCCGATATATCTTCTGCAAAACATGCTGGATGCGCTATTATCCCAAAAACTAGGTAACTCGCAATTGCTCTACATAAAAAAATTATGTCTTTTCAAAATTGCACCAACTTTCAGACATTTATATATTATATACCGTATATTACTTTAGCGAAGTAAATCAGTAAATAGGCGTTTATACCTATATTCACATATCCATTCAAACACAATCTCATAAAATACATATGTTACCCACAAAAATATGCTCAAGCCATATAACCTGAGCACATTCTCCTATTATCTATAATTTTGTCGGTATATATACAAGGCTAATTCCAGCTTTAATCTATCATTCTCCTTATTTAGAGATATTTCCAACAGCTTTTCCACCTGAGCCAGCCTATATTTTATGGTATTACGATGAATAAACATCATTTCTGCTGCCTTGAGCAGATTGCCATGATTGGCAAAATAGGCACTCATGGTTTCCAATAATGTCCCATATTTAACTTTATCCTTTAACAAGGGGCTCAAAATTATTTGGGCATAGTCTTGGCTGGATAGCTTGCCCTGTATCAAAAAATCCAAGGCATTTTCTCTATTTGGCCTGCTATCCTGTATCACAATAGCTCTGGCCAAGGCCTCCTGTATATCCACCAGTGGTATGTTCCAGGGAATGGCCATAATGGGAAATTCCTTTTCCTTAGCCAGCCGGATAATCTCGCTGGAAATTTTCTCAATATAATTCTCTCCTACCAACAGCAGAACTCCTGCCATTTTCAGACTTATAGCCTCCTTGATAACAGCCCCCAAATGAAAGCCTGACCTTTGGCAAATGGCACCGCTGACAATTAACAACTCGCCCCCGTGAACCCAAGGAGCCAGCCGTTCTGTTTCCGGTACCAAAAACCAGCGGATAATATTCCCTAAGCCCTTATCTCCTGTTAAATACCGCAGCTTTTTCAAAGGCATTAGCTTTTCCAAACTACCACAGGTTAGCATAATTATCCCTCCCAAAAACAAAAAGAGGCTACGCAAAGGAACATTGTCCCTTTCGTAACCTCATTGTTACATAAACTTTTTATCTATCCTTTATGATGCCGCAAATATCCTTGACTACCTCGCTGGCCACAATCATGCCTGCCACAGAGGGCACAAAAGACACACTGCCTGGGGTAGTATATTTAGCCCCGGCCGGCTTTTCCATCTGCCCTTCAATCTCCAACAGCCTCAATGGCTCCTCCTGAGAGTAAACCACCTTCAGCTTTTTTACCCCTAGCTTTTTAAGCTTCTGGCGCAATGCTCTGGCCAAAGGACAAACCGAAGTCTTATAAATATCAGATACCTGCAGCATGGCAGGATTCAGCTTGTTGGCAGCCCCCATACTGCTAATAATGGGAATCTGCCTCTCTTGAGCCTCTACCGCCAAATCTATTTTGCTTTTTACCGTATCTATGGCATCTACAATATAGTCAAGCTGGCC
This sequence comes from Anaerovibrio sp., assembly GCA_052272885.1. Taxonomy (GTDB): domain Bacteria; phylum Bacillota; class Negativicutes; order Selenomonadales; family Selenomonadaceae; genus Anaerovibrio. The sequence goes on from DAVZJH010000065.1 coordinate 6,590, forward strand.
GTACTCTTCCTTGAAGAACATTTCCTTATTATCAGGCAGATAAAAATCCTTAATCTCCCGGATTTCCACCTGGGGATTGATTTCCCTCATACGCTCTGCCATCACAGTAGTTTTTGCCTGTCCTATAGTTTTAGTAGTAGCATGAATCTGACGATTTACATTGGTAAGGCTCACATCATCGTTGTCCACTAAAATAAAATGTCCAATGCCGCAGCGAACCAAACCCTCGGCCACATAGGAACCTACTCCCCCTACGCCAAAAATAATAACTCGACTGGCCGCCAGCTTGTCCATAGCCTCTGTGCCTAACAAAATCCGACTGCGGGAAAACTGATCTAACATATATGCTCCTTAATTGCCATCTCTACAGGTTGAAAGCCTGGGACGCATATCTTACGAAATTCGAAAATTAATCTCTATCTGTTTGGCCAAAAATCAATGGCTTTGGCTTTTTCTGCATAAAGGCAGGTACATCTACAGTATTGATATTATCCTCCTGCTTTGCCTCAGCCTGTTTCTCCCCAGCACCAAAAAGTCCGTTATTGTTAGCAGGCTTCTTTTCATCATAAAGGCTTGGAATCTCCTTGGCAGCAGCAGGAGGCTGGCCGAAGGAAATAGGCTTAATACCATTGCGATAATCAGACAGCATCTGAGGATCAAAATCCGTAGCAATAATGGTAGCCCGTACCTTATCCCCCATTGCTTCATCCACTACCAAACCGCAAATATTATTGCTCTCTGGGTGAATATTCTCCAAAATATAATTATTTGCCTCCCGGACAGAATCCAAGGTCAAATCCTCACTGCCAGTAATATTAACAATAACACCACGGGCACCATGAATAGAAAGCTCAATCAAAGGACTATTTATGGCATTCTGGACAGCCTCCAGAGCTGTCTTGCCTACGCTGGTGCCCAGAATAGCCTCGCTGGTATTACCCTGAGTGAGAATAGTCTTGGCATCGGCAAAATCCACATTAATAAAACCAGTGGTTTCAATCATTTCTACAATACTGCCAATGGACTGACGAAGTACCTCATCTACAGTGGAGAAGGTTTCTCCTACAGTAATCCGACGGAATTCTGGCAGCTTTTCAATATTATCATTATTTACCACTACCAGGGCATCCATATTCTGACGCAGCAAATCCACGCCGTCCTTGGCAGTGTTCATCTTACGTTCACCCTCATGTGAAAATGGCAGAGTCACCATGCCTACAGTAAGAATGCTCATATCATGAGCAATCTTAGCCACTACAGGTGCAGCACCAGTACCTACCCCCTTGCCCATGCCAGCAGTCAGGAAAACCAAATCTGCCCCAGCAATAGCCTTGGCAATCTCGTCCTTTTCGCTAATAGCTGCATTCTGAGCCTTTTCTACGTTACCGCCAGTACCTCTGCCTTTAGTCAAGGCACCACCTATCAGCAGGCAAGGAATCCCCTCTGCATCCAAGGTCTTTAACTGCCGCACATCAGTATTAATTGCCAACAACTGGCTTTTGTTAAAGCCACTGGCAGCCAATCTCCGCAGTACATTATTGCCGCCGCCGCCAATGCCTACAATTTTAATGGTAATTACTGCTCCCTTAATATTATCCTGCACATCAATCATGCTTGTGCCTCCTCTATTTTCATATTTCCACAAATCTACTCGAACCCTATAATCTATACTATCAGCCTATAGGCCGCCTTGTTTTCTTAAAAAGCAACCCTGCCTGTGTCACCAACATACCTGCCAGCATCAAGCAGCATCCCAATATTTCTGTGCTATTCATTATTTCTCCCAGCACCAGCCAGCCTCCCAAAGCACCAAATACTGATTCCAGACTCATTATCACCGCTGCTGGAGCCGGCTCTGCTGTCTGCTGACCTATAATCTGCAGGGTAAAGGCCACACCAGAAGACAATACTGCTGCATACAAAATTGGAATGGCTGCATTCACCAGCTGCTGCCAGGTGAAACTTTCAAACAAAAAGCAGGCTATGGTATTCAATATAGCGCATACACCTATCTGGGAAGCGGAAATCTCCACTCCATCTGCTCTGGGGGCATATCTATCTATAAACAGTATATGAAAGGACCAAAAAAATGCCCCTACAAATGCCAATATATCACCAAAGTTCAGATTAAATTCTCCCTTGATGCTAAGACAATAAAGTCCCGTTAAGGCTATAACAGCTCCCAACCAGTTTTCCAGCCTTATTTTTTTGCCAATCAGCTTGGCAAAAAGTGGAACCAATATAATATACAAACAAGTAATGAAGCCTGTTTTCCCCACTGTAGTATACAGTAAGGCTATCTGCTGCAGAGCAGAACCTACAAACATGATACAGCCTGCACCTATGCCATATTTCCAGCCAGACTGCCATTGTCCCAGCTGCTGTGCTTTTTTTCTCTGACCAGCCAAAGCCCGCCATATTGCCAAAACCACAAAAAAGCCTACAATAAATCTACCCATACCATAAGTAAAGGGACCAATATCATCCATGCCCACCATCTGAGCCACAAAGGTTGTGCCCCACAGGAAGGATGCCATTAATAAACACAAATATCCTCGCAAGTAATCACTCCTCTATATCTTTATGATTATATCATACTCAAAACAAAAGACACAATAAAAAATCTCATTACCTGCTGGCAATGAGATTTTCCTCACTATTTTATTTTGTTAGATCTAATTTTCGTGTTTCTCTAGCTTCATCTACCTTAGCCTGCATATCCTGCAAAGGCGTCCCCATAGATGACTCCAAAGCTGCCACAATAGCACCCTCAACTATAGGCCCGTCCAACATGACTACATCATCATACCCCAAGGCTTCAATCACCATTTCTGTGGTCATAACTGCGCTGCCCATATCCATAAGCACAGCTACGCCATCCTCCTCATGAACCTCTTCCACTGCTGACATAATCTTATCAAAGCTGGTACCAGCCTGTCCGTCATCCAAGCCACCAGCTGCTACAATATTGGCATCTCCTGCCATTAATTTTGCCAGCTCCACAGCACCCTCTGCCAATTTCTGGCTATGGGAAACTACAACAATACCTACCATAATGAATATTCCCTTCTACAGTTTCCAATTTACCTACAAGCAAACGAAGCAGGTAAAGCCCCCCTCAAAGGAGCCCAATCGCTTTCCTGCTTCATTGTGCTTGTACATTTTCAGCTGTTACGCCAAAGCAACACCTATTAAAGCTGCTCCAGCATTGCCTCCATTAGATACAGGGAAGAAGTAGCACCAGGATCCTGATGACCAATACTACGGTCGCCGATATAGCTGGCTCTACCCTTGGTAGCCTTGATAGTTTTGGTATATTCTACACCATCTCTGGCCGCATCCACGCCCTTGGCTAAAGCAGTCTTAATATCATCCCCAGCCTCTACAGCTGCCTTGATAGCATCATAGGCAGGACAAATAGCATCCAACATGGTTTTTTCGCCTACGGTAGCTTTACCACGCATCTGAATACCACCAATAGCTGCCTCCAAGGCAACTACCAAATCCTTACCATCAATCTCCATCTTATCCCGGAGAGCTGCACCGGCCTTCATAAAAGCTGTACCATAGAGCGGACCTGCAGAACCTCCCACAGTGGATACCAGAGTCATGCCAGTGGTTTTCAGCAGGGAACCAATATCCTTGCCTACCATCGTAGAAATCTTAGGTACAACGGCATTAAAGCCTTTGGCCATGTTAACACCGTGGTCACCATCTGCAATCTCATTATCCAGCTCTGTGAGATAGTCCTTTTCAGCCTCGATTCTGTCAGCCATAGCCTTCAAAATCTCTATTGTCTTTGCACTGTTAATCATTTGTCATACACCTCTTGAAATTACTTTTTCAAGGCAGGAGTATCAGCCTTGGCATCATACAGCTTCTTCAACTCATCATCCAGACGGAGCAGAGTAATGGAGAAGCCTGCCATTTCAATGGAGGTCATATAATTGCCTACCATAGTATGATATACCTTGATACCTTTTTCTGCCAGGAAATCTGCTACAAAATTGTTCACGATATAAAGCTCCATTAATGGAGTACCGCCCATACCATTAATTATAACAGCAACTTCCTTGCCTGTATAGTCTATATCCTCCACAATTCGCTCTAACAGTTCCTGAGCAATGGAATTTGCAGATCTCAGTGGCTCGCGGCTGGTACCTGGCTCACCATGAATACCAATACCGATTTCCATCTCATCCTCACCTAACTCAAAGCCTGGCTTGCCAGCTGCTGGCATGGTGCAGGCAGTAATAGCCATACCCATAGTGCGGACATTGGCAATAACCTTTTCAGCCACAGCCTTTACTTCCTCCAGACTTGCACCAGTTTCAGCCAAAGCACCTGCTATCTTGTGCACAAGCACAGTGCCAGCCACACCACGACGTCCAGTGGTGTACAGAGAATCCTTTACTGCCACATCATCATTAACAACTACATAATCAGCCTTGATATCCTCGTCCTTGGCCATATCAATAGCCATTTCAAAGTTCATAATATCACCGGTGTAGTTCTTAACGATACACAGTACACCTGCATCAGTAGCTACAGCCTTAATAGCCTCATAAATCTGATCAGGAGTTGGAGAGGTAAATACTGCACCTGCTACTGCTGCATCCAGCATACCTTCACCTACATAACCGCCATGAGCTGGCTCATGACCGCTGCCGCCGCCGCTAACCAGAGCAACCTTGCCTTCCTTCTTTGGCACGCGCACAACTACATTGCCACACTCCAGCTTGCGGAGCTTATCTGGTGCAGACTTTACCAGACCAAGAATCATTTCTTCTTCTACATTCTCTACAGCATTAATAATCTTTTTCACAATAATAACCTCCCTATATTTGAACATCATTCATGTTTGTAAATCCAAAACACCCTCACCTGCAAAAATACAAGTGAGGATGTTGAATATCAGATTTTGTCAGCTTATTAGCTAGCCAGATTACTCCTCATCATCCAGCCAATGCATAGCATGCTTAACAGCCTTTCTCCAGCCCTTGTAGAGCTTAGCTGCCTCTGCCTCTGCCATTACAGGCTCAAAGCGTACATCAAGCTTCCAAGCGGTCTTCAGCTCTTCCTTGCTGCTCCATACGCCTACAGCAAGACCTGCCAGATAAGCAGCACCCAGAGCAGTAGTCTCGATAATCTGAGGACGATCTACAGGTACGCCCAGAATATCAGCCTGGAACTGCATCATCAGGTTGTTAGCAACAGCACCGCCGTCTACCTTCAGAGCAGCCAACTTAATGCCAGAATCAGCTTCCATAGCACCCAAAACATCCTTAGTCTGATATGCCAGAGACTCCAGAGTTGCACGAACGATATGAGCCTTGGTAGTACCACGGGTAATACCGATAATCATACCACGAGCATTGGAATCCCAATATGGAGCGCCCAGACCTACGAATGCAGGAACCAGATATACACCGCCGGTGTCACGAACCTTCTTAGCAACCCACTCGGAATCAGGAGCGGAGTCTACCATGCGAGCACCATCACGGAGCCACTGAATAGCAGAACCAGCTACGAAGATGGAACCTTCCAGAGCATACTCAACCTTGCCATCCAAGCCCCAAGCAATAGTAGTTACCAGACCATTCTTGGAATCATAGATGTCAGTACCAGTATTCATCAGCATGAAGCAGCCAGTACCATAGGTGTTCTTAGCCTCGCCTGG
>DAVZJH010000066.1:0-11786 GCA_052272885.1 Anaerovibrio sp.
GATGGTATTACGGCCACTACGGTACTGTTAAAATTCTTGAAAAAAATGGGGGCTTTGGTGGATTACTACATACCAAATAGATTTACCGAAGGCTATGGCATTAATCAGGAAGCTTTGGAAAAACTGTATAATTTGGGCATTTCTCTGATTATAACTGTGGATTGCGGTATCAAATCCCTGCGGGAGATTGAATCCATGTCAGGGAAAATGGATTTTATAGTTACAGATCACCATTTGCCGGGAGAGGAGCTGCCCAAGGCTGTAGCTGTGGTGGATGCCCACAGACAGGATTCTGTTTATCCCTGCAAGGAGTTGGCTGGGGTAGGCATTGCCTTTAAGTTATGTCAGGCTCTAGGCAAGGAAATGGCAAATCCAGCCTGTGAGGAAATAGCGCTGGAAATTGTGGCCTTGGGTACAGTGGCAGATGCGGTGCCTTTGGTAGACGAAAACCGCAAAATTGTAGCAGCTGGTCTAAAAAGAATGTCCACTACCAGAAGTGTGGGCTTGAAGGCCTTGATTGATATAACAGGCTTGGCAGGAAAGGATATTGATAGTACTGCCATAGGCTTTATTCTGGCTCCTCGGATCAATGTGGCAGGCAGGCTGGAAAGTGCCCGCCTTAGCGTGGAATTGCTTTTGTGTCAGGAATCAGAGCAGGCTGCCCAAATGGCGGAGCGGCTCAATGAGCTGAACCATACCCGCAAGGAGCTAAAGAATCAGATACAGGCGGTGGCAGAGGAACAATTGGCCAAGGTGGATATGGATAATGCCAGAGTGATTGTAGTGGCTGGTCAGGGCTGGCATCATGGTGTTCTGGGCTTGGTGGCCTCCTCACTGCAGGAAAAATACTATTTGCCTACAGTGGTTATCAGCATTAAGGATGGGGTGGGCAAAGGCTCCTGCCGCAGTATTCCCGGTTTTAATCTTTTTGAGGCATTAGGAAATTGTCAACAGCATTTAATACAATTTGGCGGTCATGCTATGGCAGCAGGCTTGACAGTGGCTGAGAATCAGATTGATGCCTTTAGAGAAGCACTAAGCGAGGAAACATTGAGGCAAATGGAGCCTGAGCAGTTTATTCCTAGTTTTAATATTGATATGGAGATTTCCCCGGGGGATATGACCATGTCTATGGTGGAGGAGCTTTCTCTGTTGGAGCCTTGTGGTATGGCCAATGAAAGTCCTTTATTTGCTTGTAAAGGATTGCGGGGAGTTAATGGAGAACTAAAGGGAACAGATGCCAATCATCTTAAGTTCTCTGTGGCAGACAAGGGGCATTTGGTAGAGGCTATTGCCTTTAATATGCCGGAAATGCTGAACAAGGTAAATCATAGCAGATTTGATATGGTGTATTCTGTGGGCATTAATGAATGGCGGGATATGCGGAATCTGCAATGTGTGGTTCGCTGTTTGGAGTCTCCTGTGCCAGTTCAGCAGGAGATGCAGGCTAATCGGGAGTTTCTTAAAGGAATATATGGTTTTTTGCTGGGCTGGGTTAAGCTTGGGCGGAAAATGTCCTCTGATTTGACCTGGGTGGCTATGCAGGCTAGAGGTCAGGGCTGTCGGGCAACACTGAAAAATGTGGAGTCAGCTTTGCAAATATTTTTGGAACTTGGTCTATTAGTGGATAATGGCAAGGGATATTTGGAATTAAATCAGTCTAGCGGCCCTATGAAGCTGGAAGATTCTCCTACCTATAGACAGCTGAATGGGCTGGAAAATTAGTCATATCTGGCCAATATGAAGGCTGTATAGTCTGGCAAAATGAAAAAACAGGGCATATGGGCGATAAATGTGCTATACTCTACATATATTGTTATAGTTGGTGGTGGTTCAAATGATGGAACAAAAAGGTCAAAATAATGTCAACATCTACATACCGGAGGTAGCCTCGGCTACGGCTGAGGTTACTATTGATGATGTTATCAATGCAGTGGTAAAGTATCAGCCCCATGCTGATGTGAAACTGATACGGAAGGCTTATGATTTGGCTAATGCGGCCCATGCTGGCCAGAAGCGGGCTTCAGGAGAGGATTATATTATTCATCCGCTGTGTGTGGCCAAGATTCTTACAGAATTACAGATTGATGCCACTACCATTACAGCGGCACTGCTCCATGATGTGGTGGAGGATACTACCTATTCTCAGAGCCAGATGGAGGATATTTTTGGACCAGAAGTAGCCATGCTGATTGATGGAGTTACCAAGCTGGGTAAAATCAAATATCAGTCCAAGGTGGAGCAGCAGTCTGAGAATTACCGCAAGTTGTTTTTGGCTATGGCCAAGGATATTCGTGTTATTATGATTAAGCTGGCTGACCGCCTGCATAATATGCGTACCCTGAAATTTGTCAAGGAGGAAAAGCAGAAGCGGATTGCCAAAGAAACTATTGAGGTTTATGCACCGTTGGCCAATCGTCTGGGTATTTCCAATATCAAATGGGAGCTGGAGGATTTGTGCCTTCGCTATTTGGAGCCAGAGTTTTACTATGATTTGGTAGAAAAGGTAAAGCAGAAGCGACAGGAAAGACAGCGTTTTATAGAGGATTCCATTTTGCAGATTCACACCAAGTTGATACGCAGTGGTATTAAGGCGGAGATTAGCGGTAGAGCAAAGCATTTTTACAGCATTTACCGCAAAATGAAGCGGGATAACAAGGACATTAGCGAGATTTACGATTTGTCTGCGGTGCGGGTGCTGGTACACAATGTGAAAGATTGTTATGCTGTATTGGGGGTAATTCACGCTATGTGGAAGCCTATTCCTGGGCGGTTCAAGGATTATATTGCTATGCCAAAATCCAACGGCTATCAGTCCCTCCATACTACAGTTATGACCAGAGGGTATCCACTGGAAATTCAGATTCGTACCTTTGCCATGCACAAAATCTCTGAATATGGTGTGGCTGCTCATTGGAAATACAAGGAGACAGGACGCAGCGTGGGAGCAGGCAATGATTACGAAAAGAAAATTTCCTGGCTGCGGCAGATGGTGAATTTGCAGCATGAGGTAAATGATCCTAGCGAGTATCTGGAAGCCTTGAAGATGGATATTTTCTCAGATGAGGTATTTGTCTTTACTCCTAATGGTGATGTTATAGACCTGCCTAAGGGCTCTGTGCCTATTGATTTTGCTTATCGCATTCATACCGAGGTGGGACATCACTGTGTGGGTGCTAAGGTTAATGGCAAGATTGTACCTTTGGAGTATAAGCTGCAGAACGGCGATCAGGTAGCTATTATTACCAATAAAGCCAACAATGGGCCTAGCCGGGACTGGCTGAATATTGTAGCCTCCTCTGATACCAGAGCCAAGATTCGTTCCTGGTTCAAGAAAGAAAAACGGGAAGAGAATATTATCCGGGGCCGGGATATGCTGGAAAAGGAAGCCAAGCGCCTGGGCTATGAGCCAAAGGATTTGCTGCGGGATGAATGGCTGAATTCTGTCTGTCTCCGCTTCAATATCAATAATGATGCAGATATGCTGGCGGCTATTGGTTATGGCGGTATTGCAATTAATGGTGTTATGGCCAAGCTCATTGAGCATCACAAAAAGGCTATCAAGGCAGCTACGCCTCCAGATGTTACCCAGATGCTGGAGGGTATCAAGCAGCAGCACCGAAGCTCCAAGAAGAATAAGGCCAGTCATGGCATTCTGGTAGAGGGTGAATCTGGTATGCTGGTTCGCTTGGCTAGATGTTGCAACCCTATACCGGGAGATCCTATTATTGGTTATATTACCAAGGGGAGAGGTGTGTCTGTTCATAGAGCAGATTGTCCAAATGTACTGTCTGACGATGGGGATACTACCAGAGTTATAGATGTAAACTGGGATGTTGGTTTGGATAAGACCTATACGGTGGAAATTGAAATCAACTGCAATGATACCACAGGTGTTCTGACAAGTATTTTGTCTGTGCCAGCGGAGATGAAGATAAACGTATCCTCTGTAAATGCCAAGGCAAACAAGGGTAATAAGACTTCCACTATTATTATGGGGCTGGAGGTAAATAATGCGGCTCAGATTTCTATGGTAATGGCCAAGATTCGTCGTTTGAAGGATATTTACAGCGTAGGCCGTGCTTTGTTTGCTGCTACTGACAATAATAGCAATACCAAGCATGGACGCTGATGGTAAGGTACTGGATGTTTCTGCCCTTATAGGTGGCAGGAGCTTGGAAAATAAGAGGTGAGATAATGGGTTTTTCAGTTGAAACATTGGTGGTAGGCCCTATTGAGGAGAATTGCTATGTCCTAAAAGATGAGGAAACTGGACATGGTTTGATTATTGATCCGGGAGATAATGGTCAGGAAATTCTGGCTTATGTTCGTGATAATCATATTGAGGTAGATTTGATTGTAAATACCCACGGCCATTGGGACCATATAGGTGCGGTGGATTTTCTGCGGGATGCATTGCAGGTAAAGCTGGCTATACATGGGCAGGATGCTTCTATGCTGACCGCCACCAGAGAGGAAATGGCGGCTTATAGTATCTTTGCTGGTGGAAAAAGATCGGCAGAAATATTGTTGAAAGATGGAGATACTGTGAAATTCGGCCATAGCTCCTTGCAGGTTATGCATACTCCTGGACATACCAAGGGAGGGATTTGTCTCTATGGAGGAGGCTGTCTCTTTAGCGGTGATACTCTTTTTGCTGGCAGTGTAGGCAGAACAGATTTGCCTGGGGGCGATTATCGGGAGATGCTAGAATCTGTGCGGAGCAAGCTGAAGTCTGTGGCTGATGATACCAAGGTATATCCTGGTCATGGGCCAGCTACTAGTATGGGAAGAGAACGGCGTTGCAATCCCTATTTGCAGGAAAGATAGCGTAGGGAGAGGCTTTTTGCTTTTAGCGGAAAAGTTTGCTATAATAATAAGTATTTTATTAGGGATAGAGGAGGTGGCCCTATGCCATCATCGTATTTATTGGATGATTTGAAAAAGAGGTTGCAAAATAGCTCTTATAAGCTGACTCACCAGCGGAAGGTGGTTCTGGAAGTTTTTGTGGATAACCCAGGCTGTCATTTAAGTGCTGAGGAGGTTCATGATATTCTTAAGCAGAAGTCAGCTGATATCGGTCTAGCTACTGTATATCGTTCTTTGGAACTGTTGAGTGCCAAGGATATTGATATTCTGCAAAAGATTGAATTTGGGGATGGCTGCTCTAGATATGAGCTGAATGTGACAGAGCCAAATACCCATCAGCATCATCATTTGATTTGTACCAAATGCAAAAAGGTAATGGAGTTTTCTGAGGATATGCTAGATACCTTGGAGGCAGATATTATGGAAAAATGCGGGTTCAAGGTAACTGACCATCAGGTAAAGTTCTTTGGCCTGTGCAAGGAGTGCCGGAAAAAGCTTGCTGATTAAAAATTTTACGCTAAACAGTTCTCATCAGGTGGTAGTAAAGGTGGTTCGGGAGATTCTGAATCTCTTTGCTATGGAGGTGCCTGCTCTGGCCAAGGAGCCAGTGGAATATGCTGAGACTGATTATGATTTACTGGAACTAAATATTGAAAACACCGTAGATAGTGTGGCGGGAGAAACAACCTTGCCTCAAACAGAACGGCCAGGTCAATGGCCTGTGGTGCATACCAAGGTAAGCTATGTGGCTAGGGATGGTCAGAGTCATCAGATGGAAATAGAGGTGGTGGGACGAGGCAGTGAGCGCTTTGAAGCAGGAAAGCATCGTCTTATCAAGCTGAATCTGTACCATTTGTTTAGACAGGAATTTGACTTTCCAGAGGCTCCCTGGGGGATTCTGCATGGGGTTCGGCCTACTAAGATTGTGCACCGGATGCTGGCAGAGGGTCTAAGCCGTGATGAGGCAGTGGCTCGTCTTCGGCAGGATTATGAGGCTAGTGAAGAAAAGGCTGTTACCATTGTGGATATGGCTATTCGTCAGCAGCCTTTTTTGGCTCGAACCGATGAAAAAACCATTAGCATTTATGTAGGAATTCCCTTTTGTTTGACTCGCTGTCTGTATTGCTCTTTTCCAGCAAATATTTTGCCGGATAGAGGGGGCATAGACAAGTTTATGACAGCCTTCCAAAAGGATTTGCAGGGGGTTGTGGACATAGTGGCAGATTATGGCTTCAAGGTGCAATCCATCTATGTAGGGGGAGGTACCCCTACCAGCTTGCCGGATATGTATTTCCGGGAAATGCTGGAGCTGGTTAATCAGAGTTTCCGCTGTCAGGATACGGTGGAGTTTACGGTGGAGGCTGGGCGGCCAGACAGTATGTCTCCTGCCAAGCTGGAGGCTATGGTGGACTGCGGTGTAACCAGAGTCAGCTGTAATCCTCAAACCATGCAGCCAAAGACTTTGAAGCGTATAGGACGTAATCACAGTCCAGAGGCCATTGTGGAAATGTTCCATGATTTGCGACAGGCTGGTATACCTGAAATCAATATGGATTTGATTATTGGTCTGCCTGGCGAGGGTGTGGAGGATATTCGGGATACCATGAAGCAGATTGTGGCTTTGGCACCGGATGATATTACCCTTCATTCCTTGGCCTTGAAGCGAGGTTCCCGGTTAAAGATGAATCTCCATGAATATGAGCTGCCTGATGATGATACCTGTCGGGAAATGTTCGGCGTGGCTATGAATTATGTAAGACAGGCTGGATTGAAGCCGTATTATCTCTACCGTCAGGGCTATATGCGGGGACAGATGGAGAATGTAGGCTGCAGCAGGCCTGGGGCTGAAAGTATGTATAATATTCAGATTATGGAGGAGCATCAGACCATATTAGGTATTGGCGGTGCCGCCACTAGCAAGGTAGTGGATTTTCGGGAAAATAGGCTGAAATCTGCTTTTAATGCCAAGGATTTACTTACATATGAGCGGGATATAGACATATATGTGGCCAAAAGGCGGGCTTTAGTGGAGGAAACCTATGGCAAGCCTGTTAGGGAAGCATAAGATATAATATATAAATAGATACAGGAGGAATTTGAGGAATGTTGACAAATGCACCTCGCGGAACCAAGGATATACTGCCTGATACAGTAGGCGATTGGAATTATGTGGAGGGAGAGATTCGGGAGCTGTGCCGTCGTTTTGGCTACAGTGAGATTCGTACTCCGATTTTTGAGCATACAGAGCTGTTTCAGCGGGGGATAGGTGAGGGCACCGATGTAGTTGACAAGGAAATGTACACCTTTACTGATAGAGGTGAGAGAAGTATTACTCTGCGGCCAGAGAATACTGCCTCTGCTGTGCGGGCCTATCTTCAGAACAAGCTTTATGCTCAGTCCAATCTGGTAAAGCTGTTTTATATTGGTTCCATGTTCCGTTACGACCGTCCGCAGGCTGGCCGTATGCGGGAGTTCCATCAATTTGGTGTGGAGGCTTTGGGTGAAGCCAATCCAGCTGTAGATGCCGAGGTTATTCTGCTGGCTATGAACCTGCTGGAGGGCTTGGGCTTAAAGGATTTGGAATTGTCCATTAATTCTGTAGGCTGTCCAAAGTGTCGCAGCAAGTATAGAACTATGTTGCAGGATTTCTTCCGGGATAAGCTGGAGGATCTTTGTGAGGATTGCCGCAGCCGTTTTGAGAGAAGTCCTTTGCGGATTTTGGACTGCAAGAAGGATAGGAACAAGCCGTATATGGCAGATGCACCAAAGATTACAGATTGTCTTTGTGAGGAATGCGCAGACCATTTTGCCAAGTTGAAGGAGCTGTTGACCAGTGCAGGTATCAGCTTTACCCATGATCCTAGATTGGTAAGAGGCTTGGATTACTACACTAAGACTGCTTTTGAAATCAAATATCCTCCTTTGGGGGCTCAGAGTGCGGTAGCTGGCGGCGGCCGTTATGATGGCTTGATAGAGGAAATGGGTGGCAATCCTACTCCGGCAGTTGGCTTTGCTACTGGGTTGGAGCGTTTGCTGCTGGCCTTGGAGAGCCAGAACCTCCTGCCAGAGAAGAACCGCTCTGTAGATGCCTATGTGGTAGCGATGGGAGAGGCAGCTCAGGCTGAGGGCTTCAAGCTGTTGAATAGCTTGCGCCAGCAGGGCTTGTCTGCAGCTATGGACTTTGCTGGACGCAGTATGAAGGCTCAGATGAAGCAGGCCAATAAGCTGGGAGCTAAGTATAGCGTTATTCTTGGTGAGGATGAAATCGCCGAGGGTGTGGTTATGCTCCGCAGTATGGAGGATAGCTCTCAGGCAAAGGTGCCTATGAATCAGGTGGCAGAGAAGATTAAAGCTTAAGAGAATTTAACCTTAATTTGCACAGATGTTTATTCTTTTAATGATTTTTGTTATAAATATCTTGTAATAGGCTATGTACATTTGATATAATAATAGTTGCGATTTTTTGAAGATTATTTCTTTATGAGGTGAATAAGTTAGATGGATACTTTAGAAGGTTTGAAGCGTTCCCATCATTGCGGTGAGCTGAGAGCTGACCATGTAGGCAGTGAGGTAGTTCTGTGCGGCTGGGTTTCCCGTCGTCGTGACCACGGTGGATTGATTTTTGTGGATCTCCGTGATCGCTCTGGTCTGGTGCAGGTTGTTATTGACGAGGCAGCTATTGGTGAGGAGGCTTTCCACAAGGCTGAAACCATTCGTAATGAATTTGTTGTAGCTGTTCGCGGTAATGTAAGAGCACGTTCTCAGGAAACTGTAAATCCTAATATGGAAACTGGTATGATTGAGATTGTGGTAGAGGAGCTGCGTATTCTGAACTCTGCCAAGACTCCTCCATTCTACATTCAGGATGGTATTGAGGTTGATGAGATGCTTCGTCTGAAGTATCGTTATCTGGATCTCCGTCGTCCAGAGATGCAGAAAAACCTTATGCTCCGTCATCGTGTGACCAAGATTATGCGTGACTACTTTGATCGCAATGGCTTCCTGGAGATTGAGACTCCTATGCTTTGTAAGTCCACCCCAGAGGGTGCCCGTGACTTCCTGGTACCAAGCCGTTTGAACCAAGGTGAGTTCTATGCTTTGCCACAGTCTCCACAGATTTACAAGCAGATTCTGATGATTTCTGGTATGGAGAAGTATTTCCAGATTGTACGTTGCTTCCGTGACGAGGATCTTCGTGCAGATCGCCAGCCTGAGTTTACTCAGCTGGATATTGAGATGTCCTTCGTAGATCAGGAAACCATTCTCACCATGATGGAAGGTATGATGGGTGAGATTTTCCAGAAGGCTCTGGATAGAGAGATTCCTGCTAAGTTCCTGCGTATGACCTGGGATGAGGCTATGGAGCGCTATGGTTCTGATAAGCCAGACTTGCGTTTCGGCATGGAGCTGATGGATATTTCCGAGCATGTAAAGGGTTCTGATTTCAAGGTATTCAAGTCTGTTCTGGAAAATGGCGGTCAGGTAAAGGTTATCAATGTAGAGGGCTATGCTAATATTCCTCGCCGTGAGCTGGATGGCCTGGTTCAGTATGTACAGGGCTATGGTGCCAAGGGCTTGGCATGGATTCAGTACACTGAGGAAGGCATTAAGTCTCCATTCAAGAAGTTCTATTCTGATGAGACCTTTGAGAATATTAAGCAGGCTACTGGTGCCAAGACTGGTGACTTGCTGCTGGTTATTGCTGATAAGCCATTGGTTGTGGCTCAGGCTTTGGGTGAGCTTCGTCTGGAGATGGGCCGTCGTCGTGGCCTGATAGATCCAGATAAGCTGTGCTTCCTGTGGGTTGTTGACTTCCCAATGTTCGAGTACAGCGAGGAGGACAAGCGCTGGAAGGCTATGCATCATCCATTTACTGCACCTCGTGAGGAGGATATGCAGTATCTTACCAGTGATCCAGGCAAGGTAAAGGCTATCGCTTACGATATGGTTCTCAACGGCGTTGAGGTAGGCGGCGGTTCTCTTCGTATCTATCAGAACGATGTACAGGAGAAGGTATTTGAGGCTATTGGCCTGACACCAGAGGCTGCCCAGAGCAAGTTCGGCTTTATGCTGGATGCCTTTAAGTATGGTGCTCCACCACATGGCGGTTTGGCCTTTGGTTTGGATCGTCTCATTATGCTTATGGCTAAGAGAAAGTCCATCCGCGACGTTATTGCTTTCCCTAAGACTCAGAGCGCATCTGATGTTATGTCTCAGGCTCCTTCTGAGGTTGATGAGAAGCAGCTGCGTGAGCTGTCCATCCGTACCCATGTAAAGAAAAAGAATAAGGAGGACAAGGAGTAATATCCTGTCCTTGGGGATATGATACCCTGCTGGCATTGCTGGCAGGGTATTTTACTAAGATTAGGCTGTTTTTCAGACTTTAGCAAAAATAATGTAAGATTTTCTGTTAATTTTCAGTCAAGTCTGTTAATATAATAACAAGAGCAAGTATATGATATGAAAGGTGAGATGGCTATGGTTGGCGAGGAAACAATGATGTTCCGTTTTGGAACAGAGGAAAGCAAGGCCGAGAATATTATTCGCAGTACCTGTTCATCTATGGAGAAAAAGGGCTACAATCCTATTAATCAGCTGGTTGGCTATTTGCTAAGTGGTGATCCTACCTATGTAACCAGCTTTGAGGATGCTCGGAAGAAGATTCGCAGTCTGGAGCGGGATGAGATCTTGGAGGAACTGGTTCGTTCCTATTTGGAGAAGCATTAATGGAAAGAGCATTGGGCCTTGATATAGGCGATAGAACCATTGGTATAGCTGTCAGCGACCTTTTGGGTATGACCGCTCAGGGGGTGGAAACCATCCGTCGGACTACTATGGAAGCAGATTTACAGCGCCTGCAGGAGTTGATGGCCATGTATGAAACCAAGATTTTGGTTTCAGGCTATCCTAGAAATATGAACGGCACAGAGGGGCCTCGCTGTGAATTTGTTAAGGAATTTTGCAGTGAGATTCAAAAAATTGAGCCAGAGGCCAAGATTATTTTTTGGGATGAGCGGCTCTCTACTGTGGCTGCTACCCGCTCCTTGATTGAGGCAGATATGAGCCGTAAGAAGAGAAAAAAGGTTGTAGATAAAATGGCGGCGGTGTTTATTCTCCAGGGCTGGCTGGATAGCCATCCTCAATTGTAAAATAATATATTGATGTAATAATTTAGGCATTCTGTACAAAAGGATGCCTTTTTTATTGCCTTTGCAGGTTTTTTGTAAAATTATGCAGGGATTTTTGACGATTGTTTGTTTTGATAGTATAATATAAAGTGAATATTTGTATATGAGTAGAGGTAGAAAAAATGGAGAAAAAAAAGATTGCTGTTGCCATGAGCGGCGGCGTAGATAGTTCTCTGACAGCGGCTTTGTTAAAGGAACAGGGCCATGAGGTTATAGGTATTACTATGGAGCTTAGCGACTGTTCGGCAGGAGCTATTCAGGATGCCAAGGCTGTAGCAGATTTTTTGGCAATACCTCATTATGTTGCCAATTTTCGAGAGCTTTTTCAGCAGAAGGTGATAGATTATTTTTTGGCGGAATACGGCAGAGGAAGAACTCCTAATCCTTGTGTAGCCTGCAATCCCAATGTGAAATTTGGGGGCTTGATAGGCAGGGCCAAGGAATTGGGCTGCGATTATCTGGCTACAGGTCATTATGCTCAGATTTGTTATAATGAGACTACAGGAAGATATGATATATCCAAGGGTACTGATGATCACAAGGATCAGGCCTATGCCCTGTACCGGCTGACTCAGGAGCAGCTGGCTCATATTATGACACCGCTGGGAGGCTGGGTAAAGACAGATACCCGTCGTGAGGCTGCAGCCCGGAATCTGCCAGTGGCTAATAAGCCAAAAAGTCAGGAAATCTGTTTTGTTCCCGATGACTATAAAGATTATTTGCTAGAGC
>DAVZJH010000067.1:0-11711 GCA_052272885.1 Anaerovibrio sp.
GCCTGGGTAACGGCTATGAGTGCCGAGGCTTCTGATATGAGTGGCTGGATGATGATGGGTGTACCGGGAGCTGCCTATTTGGCAGGCTTTAGCTCAGCCTGGATAGCTGTAGGCCTTGGCCTTGGTACCTGGGCCAATTGGCATTTTGTAGCCAAGAGATTGCGCCGTTATACAGAAATGGCCAATAATTCCCTTACCTTGCCGGACTTTCTCCAGAATCGATTCAACGATAAGAGTAATCTTTTGCGGATTGTACCGGCCATATTTATTGTTATTTTCTTCGTTATTTATACCAGCTCTGGCTTTGTCAGCGGCGGCAAGCTATTCAGTACCCTTTTTGGTCTGGATTATACTACAGCAGTGCTGATTGGCGCCTTTGTAGTAGTATTCTATACTCTGACTGGCGGATTCATGGCGGTATGCTGGACTGACTTTATTCAGGGCATTATGATGTTCTTTGCCATTGTTATTGTGCCAGCCTTTGCCATGCATGTAATGGGTGGTGTGGAAACATCCCTGAATGCCATTGATATTGTGAATCCTACCTTTTTCAATCCTTTCATGAACCCTGATGGCAGTACCATTTCCTTTATTGCCTTTATTTCTCTCATGGGCTGGGGCTTAGGATATTTTGGACAGCCTCATATTTTGGTAAGATTTATGGCTATTAGCTCCACCAGCGAGTTGAAGCGTTCCAAGCGAATTGCCGTAGGCTGGTATTCTATTTCCATGATTGCAGCTGTTTTTGTAGGTATGGTAGGTAATGTTTATCTTACTGAGCCTTTGAACGGCCCTGATGTAGAAAAGGTTTTGCTGATTATGACAGAGAAGCTTTTTGATCCATTTGTGGGGGGCTTGATTCTTTCTGCTGTTTTGGCAGCCATTATGAGTACCGCATCTTCTCAGCTGTTGGTAGCAGCTTCTGCCTTCTCTCAGGACTTTTATCGTTCTGTTATTCGTCAGGATGCCAGCCATACAGAATTGGTATGGGTTAGTCGGGCAGCAGTATTGATTATTTCCGCTATGGCTATTTCCCTGGCCATGAATCCTAATAGCTTTATTCTGGAAATGGTAGCCTATGCCTGGGCGGGTTTTGCGGCAACCTTTGGCCCGGCAGTGCTGATGTCCCTTTTCTGGCGCCGTACCACTCGCAACGGTGTGCTGGCTGGTATTGTAGTAGGCGGTGTTACTGTTCTGGTATGGAAGCAGCTGGCTTTGTTCGGTCTTTATGAAATTATCCCAGGCTTTTTCTTTGGTCTTTTGGCCATTTATATTGTCAGCCTATTGGATAAAGAACCAAGTAAAGAAATTACGGATTTGTTTGACGCAGTAGAACGTTCTAATATATAATATAGGAAAACAGTGATTATTCCCCCTCAACGGCTGTTGGGGGGGATTTTCAAGGTAGATGACTTTTTTACCACATAAAAAGGATTTTGCGATTTTGTGGCGAATTTATTAACTAGATGTTATAGAGAGAAAAGTGCAGGTGATTTTTGTGGAAAAAGTTAGGGTTATGGTGGTAGATGACTCCAAGATTAGTCGCATGATGATTAGCTCTATGCTGGCTAAAACAAATTTTGAGGTATGTGCCATGGCGGAAAATGCAGCTGCAGCAATTGATTTGTACGCTAAAACCAGACCAGATGTAGTAACAATGGATATGAATCTTCCGGATGCTGATGGCGTTGAGTGCAGCAGACGGATTCATGCCATAGACTCTAACTGCCGTATTGTCATGATTAGTGCCATGAAGGATGCTAAGCTGATCATGCATGGTCGTCTGGCAGGAATTAGTTCCTTTTTGCAGAAGCCTATCAGTACCAATGAACTGTTGGATACGCTGATGATTTTGTGCCAGGACAAGGTGGGAATTAATACCGTATACCGTGATTCCTATGTAACGACCTATGCTAAGGCATTTGCTGATGGTTTGAGCCAGATTGGAGGCTTGGAGTCTGAGATTGAGATTCAGGAGGAAGATGTTGGCGCTCTGAATTTGGATGGCGTAGCTGTTATTATTGGTATCGTAGGAGAGCCTCGGGGCAGAGTAGCATTTTACATGGATACAAATACCATGCTAAAATTTGCCAGCAGGATTCTGCAGGAGGATACAGTTTCAGAGTTTGAGGCTCAAGCGGCTGTAGAGGAAACCGGTAATATTATTGCTGGTCATGGTATTTCACGCATTAATGATGTTATTAAGGACAGAGAAATGCGTCTGACACCGCCGGGTATTATTAGCGGTGTCAACATTAAGCTATCTAATCCAGATTTGATTGCTTTCAACATAAAGGCCAAAACCGAGCTGGGTAATATCTTTATGAATGTCGGTTTTGCAAGGAGTGTGTGAACATGGATGTAAAATTGGTAAATCCATTTATAGATGCCTTTACTACAGTGCTGCCCCAGATGGGTTTTCCCACACCTGAACGCACCGGCATGGGAGTACAGGATAAGCATATCAACAGTCGCGGTGTAGCTGTGTTGGTAGGCTTTACCAAGGAAATCCGGGGAAATGTAGTATACAATATGGACGAGGAGACAGCAAAATTTATTGCCTCCACTATGATGATGGGCATGCCTGTGGCTGATTTTGATGAAATGGCTCAGAGTGCTATCTCTGAAATGTCCAATATGCTTACAGCTACAGCCGCTACCAATTTGGCTTCCTTGGGTCGGGAAGTGGATATTTCCACCCCTAGCCTGACCGTAGGTGCAGGTGCTGGTATTCGTATTAGCGGCGGTCAGTTTTTGACTGTTACTATGGATATGGGCGGCCATATTGTAGAGATAGATATTGCTGTAGAATAAAAGCAAGGGAATCGTATTTTGAATTGTACTTCAATGGAAGCTGTAAACAGATTTTTCATTTAGACTGTACCTCAATTGCGATTCCTTTTTTATGTTTTTTATCCTAACTGTAGAGAAAATTCCTTTTGGGAAACTACCTACAATAACATTGACTCTAAATAATTTAGGAGTTATAATAGTGTATAGTTTTGTTCGAAACCAAAATATAGAACATGAGTGTTTTCATATAAGGAGCTTTGCAGGATTGGATAGTGTAGAAATTATCATCAGGGCCAAGCAAAGGGACCTGAATGGCAAGGTGGAAATTGTGGAGCACAAGGCTCAGGGAAGCTATGGGTGCAAGGGTGGCAAGCATTATATCCGTTATATGGATAAGCATTTATCTCCCAAGGAGCAGGTGCCAACAGTTATTAAATTAGGAGATAGGGAGTTGACTATCATCCGTCAGGGATTGGTTAGCTCAAGACAAAGTTTTATTTTGCAGGGAGAAACCAGGGCGGATTATCATACCCCCTATGGTACAATGGAACTTGTAATGCATACCCATGAGCTAAGCTCAGAGTTTCAGGAAAATCGGGGAGGTATTCATCTGGTGTATTCTCTGGAGGCCAATGGTGCAGCTGTAGGTCATTATGATTTGGAAATAAGGTTTACTGCCACTTAACAGGGCAGACATAAATAGGGAGGCTTTTCTATTGGATATTAAAGAAACACTATTACATAGTATTGAAGCAGCTGCAGAAGCAGCCATTAAAGATGGAGTTTTTCCAGAGGCTCAGCTGCCTAAAATCATATTGGAGGTTCCACCTAAGAAGGAATTAGGTGATTTTGCTACAAATGTAGCTATGCAGTCTGCCAAGGCCTTTCATATGAATCCTCGTATGATTGCTCAGGAGCTTCAGAAGCGTATTCAGGGTGAATGGCTGGATAAGATTGAGATTGCAGGACCAGGCTTTATTAATTTTTACTTAAAGTCCAATGTGCTTTACGATGGTCTGGCAGATATTATTGCTAGAGGCGATAGCTTCGGTCAGCTGCCTGCCAAGGATGCTGAGCCAATTCAGATAGAGTACGTTAGTGCGAACCCAACAGGCCCTCTCCATGTAGGTCATGGCCGTGGCGCAGCTGCAGGCAGTGCTTTGGTAAATGTTATGCGGGCTGCTGGTTATAATGTAAGCAGTGAGTACTATATTAATGATGCCGGCAATCAGATTAATAATTTGGCTCGTTCCGTAAATCATCGTTATTTAGAGCTTTTGGGCAAGGCTCAGGAAGCAGATTTTCCAGAGGACGGCTATCACGGTGCAGACATTATTGATACTGCTCAGCGGATTATCAATAAGGATGGGGAAAAATACCTGCATATGTCCGAGGATGAAAGAATGGCTATCTTCAAGGAACTGGCTCTTAAGGAGAAGCTGGCAGCCTTGAAGGAGGATTTGGAAGCTTTTAACTGTACCTTTGATGTATGGTTTAGTGAGCGTACTCTTCATCCAGACAAGGTAAAGGCTGCTTGTCAGCAGCTGCAGGACAATGGCAAAATCTATGAGCAGGATGGTGCTTTGTGGCTGAAGTCTACCGATTATGGTGATGATAAGGACAGAGTAGTTATTCGTGATAACGGCGTTCCTACCTATTTGGCGGCTGATATTGCTTATCACAAGGATAAGCTGGACAGAGGCTTTGGTCGTTTAATTAATATCTGGGGTGCAGATCATCATGGCTATATCTGCCGTGTCAAGGCTGCTATCAGTGCTATGGGCTATGATGCAGACAAGCTGGATGTTCTGCTTTTGCAGATGGTTCGTCTCCTGCGGGGCGGTCAGATGGTGAAGCTGAGCAAGCGTACTGGTCAGACTGTTACCTTGGCAGAGCTGATTGAAGAAGTAGGCACTGATGCAGCTAGATATTTCTTCATTATGCGTTCCATGGATAGCCAGTTGGATTTCGATTTGGATTTGGCTAAGAGCCGTTCCAACGAAAACCCAGTTTATTATATCCAGTATGCTCATGCTAGAATTTGCAGTATTTTCCGTCAGGCTGCCGAGAATGGTCTGTCTGTAGGAGAGGCTCCAGAGCTTTCACTGCTGCAGGATGATACTGAGGTGGCTATTATCAATAAGCTGCAGGAGTATGAGGAGGAGATTGATAGAGCAGCGGCAGAGTATGCGCCACAGCGTATTGCCCGCTATGCTTATGAGTTGGCAGGTTGCTTCCATAGCTTCTACAATCAGTGCCGTATTCTGGGCGTTGATGATAAGCTGGCAGAGGCGCGTCTGGCCTTGGTTAATGTTACAGCTCATACAATTCGTCATGCTTTGGGAATTCTTGGTGTATCTGCGCCAGAAAAGATGTAAAATAGAAATAGCATAGATGTAGTGTGATTTTATATGGCTTTGAGAGGAGATTTACAAGTGGATTTTTTGAAAAGCTCTGATGTAGAGGTTGCAGCTTATATTCTGCACGAAAGCAAGGTTCCTATGTATTACAAGGATCTGATTATGGAGGTGCTGGAGAAGCGCCAGAAGAATATTCAGGCTTTGGCAGAGGCTATTTCTGAGGTTTACACCCAGATAAATATGGACAGTCGTTTCCATTATGCTGGTGATGGCAAATGGGGTCTGACTGAGTGGAATCCTCCAGAGACAAAGCGTTCCTCCCGTGGTGCCCGCTCTGCGTCTACCAATAGGGCCAAGACCGCTCGTCAGCGTGAGGAAAAGCTCTTTGAGGGCATTCAGGAAGACAATTAATAGAGATTGATGATAGATAGTTAAAGCAGGAGGCAGAATATGGCAAAGTATATTTTCGTTACTGGTGGCGTGGTTTCTTCCTTGGGCAAGGGCATTACAGCAGCTTCTCTGGGACGCCTGTTAAAGAATCGTGGCATTAAGGTTACTATTCAGAAATTTGATCCATATATTAATATTGATCCAGGTACTATGAGCCCTTATCAGCATGGCGAGGTTTTCGTTACTGATGATGGTGCTGAGACTGATTTGGATTTGGGCCATTATGAGCGTTTCATCGATATTAACCTGACCAAGGGCTCTAATATTACCACTGGTAAGGTTTATTGGAATGTTCTTAACAAGGAGCGCCGTGGTGATTATCTGGGCAAGACTGTACAGGTTATTCCTCATATCACCAATGAGATTAAGCAGCGTGTTTATGATGTAGCTGCCAGCGATGGTGCAGATGTAGTTATTACCGAAATCGGCGGTACTGTAGGTGATATTGAGTCCCTGCCATTTATGGAGGCTATTCGCCAGGTCAAGAAGGAAGTTGGCCGTAATGATGTACTGTACATTCATGTTACTCTGGTTCCTTATATTTCTGCAGCTGGTGAGCTTAAGACTAAGCCAACCCAGCACAGTGTAAAGGAACTGCGGGGCATTGGTATTCAGCCGGATATTCTGGTTTGCCGTGCTGAGAAGCCTTTGACCAAGGATATGAAGCAGAAGCTGGCTTTGTTCTGTGATGTAGAGGAAAAGGCTGTTATTGAGAATCTGACTGCTGACACCATTTATGAGGTTCCTCTGATGATGCAGGAGGAAGGCTTAGATCGCATTGTACTGGAGAAACTGGGTATGGATTACAGTCCTGTAAATATGGAGGACTGGGCTCAGATGGTCAACAAGATTAAGAATCCTCAGAAGAAGGTAAAGGTGGCTGTAGTTGGTAAGTATGTAGAGCTGCCAGATGCTTATATTTCTGTAACTGAGGCTCTTCATCATGCAGGTATTGCCAATGATGCTGCTGTTAAGATTCACTGGGTAAATTCCGAGGAGATTGAGAACTCTGCTTTGGATCTGGATGAGGAATTTGCTGGCTGCAAGGGTATTCTGGTACCTGGTGGCTTTGGTGATCGTGGTGTTGAAGGCAAGATTAAGGCTATTCAGTATGCCCGTGAGCACAAGATTCCATTCCTTGGCCTGTGCCTTGGTATGCAGTGCGCAGTTATTGAATTTGCCCGCAACGTATGCGGCATGACTGATGCTCATAGCACAGAGTTTAATTCCGAGACTGCCCATCCAGTTATTGACCTGATGGCTTCCCAGGTAGATGTAGACAATAAGGGCGGCACCATGCGTCTTGGTGCATATCCTTGTAAGGTACAGAAGGACACCAATACCTATGCAGCTTATGGCTCTGAGGAGATTAGCGAGCGTCACCGTCATCGTTACGAGTTTAACAATGACTTCCGTCAGCAGCTTTCTGAGGCTGGCATGGTTATTGCTGGTACCCTGCCTGACGACAGTCTGGTAGAAATTGTAGAGGTAAAGGATCATCCTTGGTTCGTGGCTTCTCAGTTCCATCCAGAGCTGAAGTCCCGTCCTAACCATCCACATCCACTGTTTAAGGGCTTCGTAACTGCTGCTCTTAACGTAAAATAATTTTTGGTACTTTCAAGGCTGTCACTTTGTTGTATAATAGACTTATACGATGAAGTGGCAGCTTTTTTGTATATAGACAAACTACTGTTAAGGGGGAGAGGGCTTGGCTAAATTTTTACGGCTAGCTTTAGTGCTAGTATGTATATTGTGTACAGGCTGTGAGACAATGGAGGGGAACATTGATTTTGCAAAGCCTCAGGACAGTCGGGTGATAAATCAGGGAATAGGAGCTTCTGAGCAAAAGCCCTTGCGGATAGCCTTTGCTTCAGTAATTTCGCCTATAGAAACCCGTAAGTCTTATCAAGCTATGGTGCGTTATATTTCCCAGCAAATGGGGCGCCCAGCAGTGCTGATTCAACGAAAAACCTATGAGGAATTGAATATGCTGCTAGGAGCGGGAGAGGCGGATATAGCCTTTATTTCCACTGGTGCCTATACATCCTATAATGGGATGATACCACTGGAGTTGTTGGCAATGGTGCAGACTGATAATACAGTATTTTATCAGGCCTATATTATTGTTAGGGCGGATAGTGATATTGATAGTGTCAGCCAGCTTCGCAATAAGACCTTTGCTTTTACAGATCCACTAAGTTATTCTGGCAGGCTGGCTATTGATTATATGCTGTGGGATGATTTTGGCACTACCTCGGCTCAGTTTTTTCACAAATGCTTTTATACTTACAACCATGACAAATCCATTTGGGCAGTGACTAACAAGCTGGCAGATGGGGCAGGTATAGATAGTCAGATTTATTATTTTGCCAAAAAAACAGATCCTGATATAGATAAAAAAATAAGGATAATTCATATTATGCCACCTACACCTACAGGGCCTGTGGTAATGCGTCAGGATTTGCCCCAGGAGGACAAGGAGAAGCTAAAGACAATTTTCCTGCATATGGATGAAGATCCCAATTTGACGGAAGCTATGCATCAGGCCATTATTGACAAATTTGTGGAGCCAATTCCTGATGCTTATGATGAGCTGAAACGAAAATATCAGCAGAAGGAAAGTTTGCCGGGGGTGTAGAATGAAGAAGGAGCAGGGAATATATTATAAATTTAATATGCTGATTGTAGGCAGTATTTTCCTGTGTTGTCTGTTGATGGGAGGCATGATGCTTCGGATGGCTATGTCCACCTTGGAAAACAGTTTGATTAGCACAGGCAGAGAAATTGGCACTTATTTGGCGGCTGCTGTCAGCAATGATATTCTGGTAGATAATCAATTTTCCATTCATGAGCGCATGAGTAAAACTATGGAGGCCAATAAACAGATTCGTTATATTATGGTAACTCATTCTGATGGCAGCTTGATGGCCTCGACATTTACGGATGGGCTGCCTATGGGATTGCCTATATACAGGGTTCCTGACGGGGAAGAGGATATAGACCTGATGAGTTTTAGCAGTAATGAGGGAACCATTAAAGAGATTATGGTGCCTATTGATGATGGTTATATTGGTTATATTCGTCTGGGATTGACAGAGAAATATATGCTGTCCAGTTTGCGGGAGCATTTTCTGGCGGTGGCGCTGATGGTAGTTCTGGTCTGTGCTGTGGCAGCTATTCTTACTACCAGATATGCCTATGAGTTTTTGCGGCCAGTGGCAAGATTGTCCTTTGCAGTCAAGCAGATGGACAAGGGAAATTATGGTATTCAGGTACCGGTAGATAGCAAGGATGAAATAGGCCGTTTGGCTAGTACCTTTAATAAGATGTCTACAGGTCTGCGTAGTGTTATAGATAAAAACAATCGCCTGCTGGAGGATCTACAGCTAAAGGAACAAAATCGACGCTGGCTTATTGAACAGCTTTTTACCGCCAGAGAGGATGAACAGCGGCGTATATCCAGAGAGCTTCACGATGAAAGCAGCCAATCTATGGCCTCTATTCTTACCTATTTGCGGGTGCTTCATGACAGGCTGACCACAGATGAGCAGCGGGAAATGCTGTTTGAAATCCGGGAGTTGACTTCCACTACCTTGGAGGGAATTAGGCGTTTAGCTGTGGATTTACATCCCCCTTTGTTGGAGGATTTGGGGTTAAGAGCTGCCATAGAGAAGTATTTGGAGCCCATTTGTAGAATGCATAGGGATATTGATTTTAGCTGGCAATTTCAGGGAGATTTCAATCGTTTATCCAAGCCAGTGAATCTGATGTGTTATCGTACCATCCAGGAATCGGTAGCCAATGTGTTGAAATATGCAGAAGCTACTAAGGTAGATATTTTTCTACGCATAGGAAAGAAAAATATTATTTTGACTGTGGCAGATAATGGCATAGGCTTTGATAGAGAAACAGCGGAAAAGGCTAGATTAAACAGGCATTTGGGGTTGGTAAGTATGCGGGAGCGGATTGAATTGCTGCAGGGAACTTTTCTTTTAGAGACTGCTCCTGGCAAGGGAACCAAAATTACTATGTTATTGCCAATAGATGAGGGGAATGATTTTGACAATGTGTAAAAGCTTAAATATCTTGTTGGTAGATGATCATCGTGTATTGAGAACTGGTATGAAGCTGTTGCTGAAAACTCAGGAGGGCTTCAATGTGGCAGCGGAGGCTTCTGATGGAAAAGAGGCTTTGCAGATTTTGGCAGGTAAAACGAAAGTAGATTTGGTGCTGTTGGATTTGTCCATGCCGGGGATGGGGGGCATGGAATGTCTTAAAGAGATACGAAAAAATAAATATCCTGTTAAGGTTTTGATTTTAACCATGTATAGCGAGCAGCAATATATTCGTGAGGTTATGCTATTGGGAGCAGATGGTTATCTTTGTAAGGATTCGGTGGATGGAGAGCTGTTCAGAGCTATTCGTACTGTGGCCTCTGGGGAAAGATATTTAGGGGAAAAGGAGGCTCATGTGCTGTTGGATAGCTTTATTAGTAAAAATGAGGATGATGTTGAGCTGTCCAAGCGGGAGAAGGAGGTACTGGCTCTGCTGGCTCATGGTTATTCTCTGTCCGTTATTGCCGAAAAGCTGTATATTTCTATTAAAACTGTTTCTACCTATAAGACAAGGCTTATGCAGAAGCTGGGCTTTACCCAGAAGCATGAGCTGGTTGATTATGCCTTGAAGCACAATCTGCTGGAAAAATAAAGGGAAGGTAAAAATACTTTTCCTAGCTCAAGGTCCTGTAGGAAAAATTCTGACAAAAAATCAGAATTTTTCCGCTTACATAAGGCTTGATAATATGTGATAATACTAATTGTAAGCGCTGAATAAAGCTTTAGGGAGAGCTTTATAGGGATTATTTACAGTCGATTTATGAAAGGGGTATATTTCTATGAAGATGAAGAAAAGTATTTGTGCAGCACTGGTTGCGTTGGGATTGACCTTTGGTGCTGTAGGCGCCGATATGTCCACTGCAGATGCTGCACCAGTTTCTCAGATTCAGGCAATTAATGTTAAGGCTGATGGTTCCAATTTTAAGTATTGGAATGAGAACTCTGAGTCTTTAAAGGCGTTGAAGGCTTATGTTGAGGATGTAACCAATCCTAGAAGCCCTAACTTCATTCCTGTTGAGGATCGTATTGCAGTATCAGATATGGATGGTACTTTCTATGGGGAGTTGGCACCTACCTATTCTGAGTGGTACATGTACTTCCATCGCATCTTTGAGGATCCTACCTACAAGCCAACTGCTACTGAGAAGGCTTATGCTCAGGAGCTGTTGAAGGCTGCTAAGATTGGCAAGCTTTCCGAGGATATGGATGTAGGCGAGGATATGGCACAGGCTTATTCCTTTGAGGGTATGACTCTGGAAGAGTTTGATAAGTATGTAACTAATTGGATGAACACTACTCCATTGGATGGTTTGACTAACTGCACCTTTGCAGAGGCGTATTATATGCCTATGGTTGAGGTTATTACTTATCTTCAGAACAATGGCTTTAACTTCTATGTAGTAACTGGTACTGACCGTCAGCTGGTTCGTAATGCATTGACTGCAATTCCTTCCATTGCTCCTGACCATGTTATTGGTACTGACAGTGTGAATATTGCTCAGCGTCAGGGCTTTGCCGGGGCGCAGTATTTCCAGTTTGAGCCAACAGATGTAATGGTTCGTGGTACTTATCAGGCAACTGATAACAAGATGTCCAAGGTTTCGAACATCTGCCGCGAGATAGGCAAGCGTCCTGTAATCGGTATTGGCAATACTGGCTCTGATGCTTCCATGCTAAACTATGCTAAGTTCAATGACAAGTATAAGGGCTTCGTTCTTTCCGTTCTTTGTGATGATAGCGTTCGTGATTGGGGTTCCACTGAGAAGGCTGCCAAGATGAAGGGCCTTAGCGAGAAGTATGGCTGGACTGCTGTATCTATGGCTAAGGACTGGAAGACCATTTATGGCGAGAACGTAAAGAAAGCTTCTTCCCAGAAGTTCAGAAAGTAATTCTTGTAAACCCGCATAATTACCTTTCACTAATATAATCTTTCCTATATCACTATTAATGGCGATATGGGAGTACCCTTTCAGGCACGCTCTCGCTACTTTTC
>DAVZJH010000068.1:0-11395 GCA_052272885.1 Anaerovibrio sp.
CAATATTTTTCCTATAAAATATTATTGCTTAAGAAAATATGTGGTATAATAAAGGTATAGATATTTACGTTTTTTAGAAGGAGGGGATAGTATTGGGGATTCTTATGGATTATGTAAAGGACAGAGCTAAGGAAAAGAGGAAAAATCCCGTAGAGTGGCTGCAGAATATTGCCACTAAGGCTTCTCAATGTAGGATTGGCACTCATATAGGGAGATTTGTGCATCCAAGCGCCAATGTTCTATTGCAAGATATGCTGCCGGAAGCAGATCTCAAAGGTTATGTGGCTACTTCATCTGTCAATTGTGACATAGACATATCAACTAATGCAGCTTATCTTGGGACTGCCAAATTTTTGTTGTTGGAGCTAGATGACGGCATTACTGTATATGAGCATATGAAAAAGGATCCTAGTTTTTTGGCGAAAGAATTATTCGATTTGGATATGGATTTTGTCGCCCTCCAGCAAGCTTTTCTATCAGCTGAAGATACTTCTATACCTACAGCTACAGATGAAAGGCTTCGACAGGTATATTTTCCGCTGGATGATAAAGACTACCATCTGTTGACGGTATTGCCACCTTCTAGTGTAGCCATTGAGTTGCGTAAGCGTATCCGAGATATGGAGTTTCACAGCAAACAGGCGCGACAAAATGAAATTCCGGACACTTCATACGAAACTGTATTTGATTTGACAGAGATAGCTTATGGAGGAACTAAACCGCAAAATATATCTACTCAGAACAGTAATAACGGTGGCAGGACTTATCTTCTACCATCTTTACCACCTTTATGGAAGGATCTAAAGGTGACTATACCGAAGGAAGAATTTTTTGTTAATACTGTTTATACTAGGGAATATAAAGAACTGTTTCAGGAATTGCACAAAACATACAAACGGCATAAAAACAATATGGAGATAAGAGCTACAGCTAGAAAACAGGAGTGCTACATTATTGATTCTGTGTTAATAAAGGCTTATGCTTTACAGGATAAGACACCTGGCTGGAGTCATAATACAAATTTGGATAAAGCTGAATGCATTTGGCTTGATGGAGAGTATGCACAGGAGCGACAGCGGAATCAAGATTGGCAGGAGGAAATAGCTGAAAAATTTGCGAAATGGTTTGTCGATAATTATAAAAAAATTAGTGGTCGTAACAGTATTGAATTTGGTGATGCAGAAATTAAGGAAATAAAATACGAAATTTTAACAGCTTTGAGGTATTGAAGAATATGAAAAATATCAAGTGAGGTGAGTTTATGTGAGAAAACAGTATCTTCTTTTGTCAAATTTGCATATACATAATGCTAATGCCATGAGCAGTAGTTATACTATTGGTTTTCCGGCAATTACGGGTTGGCTGGGAGCAGTTCATGCCCTTGAACGTAATCTAAATGCAAATGGCTTTCCAGATTTATGTCTAAAGAAAACAGCTATATCCTGCAGTGAATGCTCGATGCAATGGTATAGGGGCCCAGGTGATTATAAATGGTCCATTTGTGGCACCGCTAATCCCCTAAAGAAAAAAGGAAGTGGTTTTGAACGACCACCTTTCGTGGAGGAGCCACGTTGTGAACTTAGAGCAAATCTACTTATAGAAATGTCTGGATATCAAGATGAATATAGAGAAGAATTATTGCAATGTGTTGCTAAGCAGCTGGCTAGGCTGAAAATAGCAGGTGGTGATATAGTTAACGAAATTGATTCGTCGTGTCTGAAAATTTTATCCCTTGATCCAGAAAAAGAAACGGATAGACGAAAAATAAATTATGCCTTACGACCAGGCTTTGTTATACGTTCTCGCCGTGGGCTATTGCTGAATTATCAGGCAGGCGATAGCTTGGATGGTTTGCTGTCTGCTATGAAAGTAATATGTCATTTGGAAAAAGATACCAATGGCAAGGTGGTTACTTCTCAATATGAGAAATATAAAAGTGATGGCTGGCTTGTGCCCATTGTGGTAGGCTTTAAGGATATATCAGGAAAATGCAAGGTGGATAATCAGCGTACATATGAATATGAACATCATTTCGTAGAACCAATAACTACGATAGGTGAATTTGTATTACCATATCGTTGTGAATCAGTTAGTGAATTTATGTGGAACTACAGATATGATGCGGAAAATGGTCTTTATTTGTGCGAGGCTGAAGACTCTGTAGAGTGAAAGGAGTAAAATCATGGCAAAGAAAAATGATGCAATGGCTTCTGTATTGGCTTATGAAAAAAAATTAGTTGTTTCTGATGGTTATATGTATGGTACAACATGGGAAAATAGGTATAATCAGGCTAAAGCCTTGAATTTGGTGGAAAAGTCTGTACGGGGGACAATATCTAATCGTTTAAAACCGGCTGTCCAGAATGATCCAGCCAAATTAAACGCGGAAGTAGAAAAACCAAATTTGCAGCGTATAGATGCATGTGCTTTGGATATGGAACAGGATACTTTAAAGGTTACATTTTCCGTGAAGGTTCTCAGCGGGATTGAAAAGCCATCAGCTTGCAATAATGCAGTATTCGCTAGAAAATATGCTGAGGCGGCATTGAAATATATTAGCAAAACTGGCTTTGAGGAATTGGCCAGACGTTATGCATTGAATCTGGCAAATGGCAGATTCTTGTGGCGCAATAGGCTTGGGGCAGAAAAGCTGGAAATAAGGATTACAGCCAAGGATAAGAATTGGTGTTTTGATGGACATAGCTTTAGCTTAAGAGATTTTGATGGTGAAAATGCAGGTTTGGATGAATTAGCCGCTCTGATAGCCCAGACTCTTTCCGGCAAGCGGGATTCACTTTTCATACAAGTAGAAGCTTATGTTCTACTGGGGCGTGGTCAAGAAGTATATCCTAGTCAGGAACTGATTTTTGATAAGGGCAAGGGAGAGAAGAGCAGGGTATTATATGATGTGAATGACATAGCGGCGATTCATTCCCAGAAAATAGGCAATGCTATTCGTACTATTGATACCTGGTATCCTGACTATGACGATGATGATATAAATGTAGGACCTATTGCTATTGAAACTTATGGTGCAGTAACAAATTTGGGCAAGGCTTTTAGAACACCTAAGGATAAAGCTGATTTTTATACACTATTTGATAAATATGTCATGGGAGAGGAATTAGATAATCCGGAGCAGGAACATTATGTTATGGCTGTTCTGGTTCGCGGTGGCGTATTTGGCCAAAGTAGCAAGGAGTGACAGGTATGGAATTCTATCAGGAGATAAAACTGTTGCCAACAATGGAATTTTCCGTTAATATTCTGTGGTCAAAAATATATGAGCAGCTGCATATAAAGTTGGCGGAATTACAAAATAATGAAAAAGATGGAGAGATTGGGATTGCCTTTCCAGAGTATTGCAATAGTGAAGAAAAAACAGGTTTGGGGCATAGTATGAGGATTTTTGCTCCAACTAGGGAATATCTTGAGAATTTGGATGTTGCTAATACTTTGCGTAGGTATAGAGATTATTTTGTTGCAAATTCAATACACAAAATAAATGTTAAAAAGATACGAGGTTATGCAGTGTATTCAAGATTTCGTTTTGAAAATAGCCGAAGTCAAAAAGCAAAACGCTATGCTAAACGGCATAATATCTCCTATCAGGAGGCATTGGCGCTGTTTCCATTAGATAGGTGTGGTAAGGAACCACCATATATTCAGTTTAAAAGCTTAAGTAATGGTAATAAATTCAGACTATATGTGGTGAAGAAATTGGTGGATTCTTCTAGGGATGGTGGATTTAGTGCTTACGGATTAAGTGACACTGCGACCGTTCCTGAATTTTTAACAGATTTGTGATGTAAATTTTATAGATTTTTATTCTGTTGCTTAAGAGAGGTTGTTCATTTTACAACTTGCTTTGCAAGAATATTTTGATAAAATAAAATTTTGTGGCTGGCATGATTAGTTGAAATAGTGCATAATTGTAAATGTCATATAAAAATGACCTAAAAAGGAGAAATGCTCAAAAGGTAGAGAAGATCAATATGGGAAGTAAAAAACTTAAAACATTCAATAGGGGGCAGCATTGACCTTGACACTGCTGGCAGCACCATCAGCCT
The DNA here is from genome assembly GCA_052272885.1 of Anaerovibrio sp. GTDB lineage: Bacteria > Bacillota > Negativicutes > Selenomonadales > Selenomonadaceae > Anaerovibrio. The sequence goes on from DAVZJH010000068.1 coordinate 4,071, forward strand.
TGATTGCAGGGCCAACAGCTGAGGGTAGTCGAGGCTGCCGAAAACAGTGCTGACAGGAGTTTTATGGTCACTGGCACTGTTCAGACTCGTGCTGGTGGTACAAAGGATTGGAATCCTGGCGACCAGTTTGATTTTGTCATGAATTGCAAGCTTTCCTTTGCCGTAGGTGAGTTGTTCTTGAACCGTGGTGATGCCAAGGCGGCTGATGATGAGCTGAAGATTCTCCAGCAAAATTATCATCGCGAGGCACTTTATGGCAGTGCTGATCCAGACTGCCGCTGTACTTATCCATGGGGCAAGGAAGACAAGAATTTGGTTGCTTATTATAAGCAGGTCATGGGGGTACGCAATGCCCACAAGCAGCTCTTTGCCCATGGAGATGTAAAAACCGGACTTCATTTTCGATGGAGTCCGGTTTTCTATATAAAAAAACATTTTTGAATTGGATATTGAGCACGGTAAACTATGTTAGAAGAACTGGTAATTCCAGATTTGTACTGCAAGAATATTTTGATTAAACAAAGCTCTATGGCTAGCGTGATTGGTTAAGATAGTGTATAATATTAAGGTGTTTTATTAAAGATGGTGTATTATGCCCTTTGATATTAACAAGATTCGTGATTTGGATGGTGAGAAAAGTGAAAGTTACCAAAAAAGATATGGAAAATGTAGCAGTATTGTCTCGTTTGTCAATACCTGCTGATAAGGAAGAGCTTTATACCCAGCAGCTTAGTGATGTGCTGGAGTATGTAGATAATCTCAGCGCTGTTCCTACTGATGATATTCAGCCAATGGCCCATGTATTGCCTGTAAGCAATGTATTCCGTGAGGATGTAGTCAAGGAATCCCTTAGCCGGGAGCTGGCTTTGTCCAATGCTCCTTTGAAGGATGATGGCTATTTCCGTGTGCCAAAGGTTTTGGAAGATTGATTAGGAGGGACAACTTTGAAATTGTTTGAACAACCTGCCCATGTCCTCCATGACATGCTGGTAAATAAAGAAATAACCTCTCTGGAGCTGACTCAGGCTGTATTGGCTAGAATTGATGAGGTAGAGGGTGATGTGCAGGCATATCTGACTATTACTCGTGATGAGGCTTTGGCTCAGGCCAAGGCTGTAGATGAAAAAATTGCCAAGGGTGAGGAGATTGCTTTCTTGGAGGGTATTCCAGGAGCTATCAAGGATAATATCTGCACCAAGGGTATTAAGACTACCTGTGCATCTAAGATTCTTCAGAAATTCGTGCCACCATATGATGCTACTGTTATGCAGAAGCTGGAGGCTCAGAATCCTGTAGTTTTGGGTAAGACAAATTTGGATGAATTTGCTATGGGTGGTTCCACTGAGAACTCTGCTTACCATCCAACCTGCAATCCTTGGAATACAGATTGCGTACCTGGCGGCTCCTCTGGCGGCAGCGCAGCAGCTGTAGCAGCTGGTACTGCTGTATGGGCTTTGGGCTCTGATACTGGCGGTTCTATTCGTCAGCCAGCTTCCTTCTGCGGCGTGGTAGGCATGAAGCCAACCTATGGCCGTGTTTCCCGTTATGGTCTGGTGGCTTATGCTTCCTCCTTGGATCAGATTGGGCCTATTACCAAAGATGTAACTGACTGCGCTCATATTCTTAATATTATTGCTGGTCGTGATGAAATGGATTCCACCAGCTTGGATGTTCAGGTACCTGATTTTACCAAGGCTTTGGTTCAGGATGTTAAGGGTCTGAAAATCGGTTTGCCAAAGGAATACTTTGTCAAAGGTATGGATCCAGAGGTAGAAGCAGCTGTAAAGAATGGTGTTAAGGAACTGGAAAAGCTGGGGGCAGAGGTAGTGGAGATTTCCCTGCCAAATACCGATTATGCTATTTCCACCTATTATTTGCTTGCACCAGCTGAGGCTGCTACTAATCTGGCTCGTTATGATGGCGTAAGCTATGGTGAGCGAGCTGAGGATGCAGCTGATTTGGTGGAGATGATGACCAAGACTCGTACCCAGTATCTGGGCGAGGAGGTAAAGCGCCGCATTATGATTGGTAACTATGCCCTTAGTGCTGGTTATTATGATGCTTATTATCTGAAGGCTCTGAAGGTACGCCGTCTGGTGAAGGAAGATTATGATAAGGCCTTTAAGGATGTGGATGTTATTATCTGTCCTGCTGCTCCTTCTGTTGCTTATAAGATTGGGGAAAAGATTGCTAACCCATTGGAAATGTATTTGCAGGATGCCTGCACTGTACCTCTTAACCTGGCTGGCCTGCCTGGTATCAGCGTTCCTTGTGGTTACAACAAGGATAAGATGCCTATTGGCATGCAGATTATCGGCAAGGCACTGGATGAGGAAACCATCCTGAGAGTTGCCTATACATATGAGCAGAGCCAGTCCTACCATGAGGACAGAGCTCAGTTGGGAGGTAAATAAGTATGAGCTACGAAGCAGTCATTGGACTTGAAATACATAGTGAGCTAAAAACAAAAACTAAGATATTCTGTGGTTGTGCCACCTCCTTTGGTGCAGAGCACAATACCCATGTTTGCCCTGTATGTTTGGGCCTGCCTGGTGTACTGCCAGTTTTGAATAAAAGAGTATTGGAATTTGCTATCAAGGCTGGTTTGGCTCTGAATTGCAAAATCAATAATTTTTCCAAATTTGACCGTAAAAACTACTATTATCCAGATTTGCCAAAGAATTGGCAGACTTCTCAGTATGATTTGCCAATCTGCGAGCATGGTTATGTAGATATTGAAACCTCCAAGGGTAAGAAGCGGATTCGCATTACTCGTATTCATATGGAGGAGGATGCAGGTAAGCTGGTTCACTCCGGCAACACCATTAAGGATTCTGAAACCTCTAATGTAGATTACAATCGTACTGGTGTGCCTTTGATTGAGATTGTTTCTGAGCCTGATATGTCCACTCCAGAGGAAGCTCGTCTCTATATGGAGAAGGTAAAGTCTATTCTCCAGTATATTGATGTGTCCAACTGTAAAATGGAGGAAGGCAATCTTCGTGCGGATTTGAATGTTTCTCTTCGTCCAAAAGGCTCTGATGTGTTGGGCACTCGTACAGAGATGAAGAATATTAACTCCTTTAAGGCTGTTGAGGAAGCCTTGGAGTATGAGATTGAGCGTCAGGAGGAGGTTCTGGAGGATGGGGGCCATATTATTCAGGAAACCCGTACCTGGGATCCTGATCGTGGTGTAACTCTTTCCATGCGCAGCAAGGAAAATGCCCATGACTATCGCTATATGCCAGAGCCTGACTTGGTGCCTATTATTACCTCTGATGAGGAAATTGAGAAGTTCCGTGAGAGTCTGCCAGAGCTGCCTGATGCTCGTCAGGCCCGCTTGGAGTCTGAATATGGTCTTTCCAGCTATGATGCTGGGATTATTACCAGCTCCCGTCAGATGGCAGAGTATTTTGATGCTGTAGTAGCTGCTGGGGCTGATGCTAAGCTGGCTGCTAACTGGATTATGGGCGATCTGTCCAAGAATCTCAATGCTGAGGGTATTGGTATTGAGGAATCTCCTGTAGAGGCCCAGCGTTTAGGCGAAATGATATGTCTGATTTCCAAGGGGACTATTTCTTCCAAGATTGCCAAGAAGGTATTTGAGGAAATGTGGAAGTGTCCTGACAGTCCTGAAAAGATTGTTAAGGATAAGGGATTGGTACAGATTACTGATACAAAGGCTATTGAGGCTATTGTTGACAAGGTTATTGCCGATAATCCAAAGGCTGTTGAGGAGTACAAGGGCGGTAAGAAGAAGGCTATTGGCTCCTTGGTTGGTCAGGTTATGAAGCAGTCTAAGGGTAAGGCTAACCCTCAGATGGTTAACCAGCTTTTGGCGCAGAAACTGGATTAAGTATATAGTATTTACAAGCCACAACTAATATAGTAAAATTATTGCTAATAATTACCTGTTTACACCTGTGCCTAGGCATGGGTGTTAATAGGCGGTTGGAGTCCGCCAGGGGACAGGTGGAAGAATAATGTATGAGAAGGAGAGTTGCTATGTCTGAAGAGGAGAGTGTGTTAGACAAACGCCAGGAATGGGATTTTATTGTTGCAGGCTGGCCTAGTGAAGTTCGCAAGGCAGATTTGCTACTCACCGAAATGGAAAAAGAGCTGGATGATATGCTGGAGGTGGCAATTCAGCAGACTATTAGTCGTTGCAAGCGCTATAGTCAGGAGCATGACTATCCATTTACTACCTTTCCGCTGAATAAAAGCCTGATTTTTTTCAATCGTGCTGTAGAGGAATTGGCTGTGCGGGATGTGCCAGCTGAGGAAAAAAGTGATTTTCGCACTGCTCTTACAGAAAGATTCCTGAAATATTTGGATGAAATGTTTAACACCATGCGGTCAGATGACCAGCGCCTCAGATTGAAGCAGGTTACTGAGCCGGATAGATTTCCTGGAGATATTATAGGCATGGCGTTGATTCATCAGTCAGTACGATATTTGTCTAAATATTTGGCAGCTCAGAAGGAAATGAAGCGGTTGGACTATCTAGCAGCCAATCGTGGTACTATTATCGAGCTGCTGAACAAGCATGTAACCTTGCTGAATCTGGGTAAGGAAATTTGCTAGTAAGGTATTTTCTCAGATTGCCGTAACAGGGTGAATTGGAGAAAAAATAGAATCTGAGTAAGAGGTGTGTGTATGTCTGGTTTGCGTTTTTTGACAGCAGGTGAGTCTCACGGTCAGTGTCTTACTGCCATTGTGGAGGGGATTCCTGCAGGCTTGTCTGTGGATATTGAGGCTATTAATGGCGATTTGGCTCGACGGCAGCAGGGCTATGGCCGAGGTGGCCGTATGAAGATTGAAACTGACAAGGCTGAGGTTACTAGCGGAATTCGTTTTGGCGAAACTATGGGAGATCCCATCACTTTGCGGATTGTCAACAAGGACTGGCAGAACTGGACAGATCGGATGAGTGTTTTTGGCTCTGAATATGGAGACAAGGTAACAGCTGTCCGTCCAGGTCATGCAGATCTTACTGGTGTTTTGAAATATAATCGGGATGATGCCAGAGATATTCTGGAGCGGGCTAGTGCCAGAGAAACTGCTGCCAGAGTAGCAGTAGGCGGTTTGTGTAAGGAATTTCTGGCGGCCTGTGGTATTCAGGTAGTCAGCCATGTAGTAAAAATCGGCGGTGTAGCTGTAGATGAAGCTCGCATTAATAGAGAAGAAATCGGCAGTGGCAGCTCCGAACTTAATTGCTATGATGCTGTAGCTGAGGAAGCTATGAAGCAGAGGATTCAGGAGGCTATGGCTCAGGGAGATACCCTTGGGGGTGTTTTTGAGGTTATTGTCCGTGGTGCACCTTTGGGGTTAGGCAGCCATATTCAGTGGGATCAGCGTTTGGATGGCAAGCTGGCTGCGGCCATGATGGCAATTCAGGCTATTAAGGGCGTGGAAATCGGTGCTGGCTTCCAATGCGGAGAGCTGCCAGGCAGTGAGATTCATGACGAAATGTTCTTGTCTCAGGAAGGGCATGTTTATCGCAAAACCAATCGCGCAGGCGGTCTGGAGGGCGGCATGACCAACGGAGAGGAAATTGTGGTGAGAGCCTGCATGAAGCCTATTCCAACCTTGATGAAGCCTCTCCATTCTGTAGATATTGCTCAGGATAAGGAAGTGTTGGCCTGCAAGGAGCGCAGCGATGTCTGTGCTGTTTCCGCTGCCTCTGTGGTGGGAGAAGCCATGACGGCTATTGTTATGGCTCAGGCTGTGCTGGATAAATTTGGTGGCGATGCTATGTGTGATTTGTTGACCAATATGGAAAGCTACAAATCCAGAGTCCAGGGGTAATAACATGAAAAATGTGGTTTTGATTGGTTTCATGGGTACAGGCAAATCCAGCTGCGGCCGAGCTATTGCCCAGCAGCTGGGGTATCGTCTGGTGGACTTGGACAAGGAAATTGAAACAAAATACAAAATGCCTATTCCTACGATGTTTAAGGTACATGGTGAGGAGTGGTTCCGTCAGAAGGAAAAGGAAATGGTAGCTTATTGGGCTCAGCAGAAGAATGTAGTAATTTCCACTGGTGGCGGCACTGTGAAAAATCCTGAAAACACTGCCTGCCTGAGAAAAAATGGGAAAATTATCTGTCTCCAGGCAGATATAGACACTCTAGTGGAGAGAACCTCCAGACAGGGGAGACGTCCAGTGCTGGATGCTAGAGCGGCTCAGCTAGGTGGCAACCGGAGAGCGGCTATTGCTTCCCTTTTGGAGGAACGGCAGGAAATGTACAAAAACGCTGATTTGTATGTAGATACTGGTCGTTTAAGCCCTTTGCAGGTTGCAGCCAGAGTCAGCGAATTTATCCGTAAATCCTAAAATAATGCAAATTTCTCTTTGCCGTCTTGGCTTGCCAGGGCGGCATTTTGCTGTTAAGCAGGCTGTTCGCTGGATGCCTATGGACGAAGACTGGTTTGACCTTGACGATGATATGAAACCATATCGGTCAATGAAATATAGATATAAAAATTGAGTTCATAGAAAAGTTACCCACAAAACACTTTGATATATTGACAAGTATAAATGTATTTGATAGAATTAGTGTAGATTTACAGGAAGGAGTGGATACTATGAGTTATAAAGATGACGTGAGAATGATTAAAGCACTTGCTGATGAAAATAGACTTCGTATTTTGGAATGCTTGCATCATGGAGAGAAATGTGCCTGTGTTATTCTTGAAGAGCTATCCATTACCCAATCGACACTTTCTCATCATATGAAATTGCTTTGCGACTGTGGACTTGTCGATTCTAGAAAAGACGGTCGATGGATGCACTACTCAATTTCGGAGGAAGGAAAGAACCGTTTTAAGGATATGTTTTTTCATTATCTTGAAACCACTGATTCAGAAGGCGGATGCAGCTGCAATAAATATGAATAATACATATTAGGCAATCAGTTATGGTTGCCTTAATCTTAAAACAATACATCGATATATGTAAATTTATAAAACTATAAAAGGGGGTTAATTATGCAAACCTTGAGTATGATTTGGATGTTTATTCAAGATCAAGTCCTTGGAATGAAATGGCTTAGTGTGTTGATTGGACAGCTATTGAACGCTATAGGTCTTGATACATCTGGAAAGCTAGGTGGAAGTATTCATTTTTTTATCTACGATGTGATAAAAATTGTCTTCTTGCTCTGTGTATTGATTTTTATCATCAGTTATATTCAGAGTTTCTTTCCGCCAGAAAGAACGAAGAAGATACTTGGTAAATTTCATGGAATTAGTGCAAACATTATAGCGGCATTACTGGGAACTGTTACACCATTTTGTTCCTGTTCGTCTATTCCATTATTCAT
>DAVZJH010000069.1:0-11284 GCA_052272885.1 Anaerovibrio sp.
AATCCATGAATATCATATATAATATAGCAATGAGTTATTTGGGAGGTGTTTTTTTATGGCTGAAATTAGCAAAAGGGAGCAAAAAAAGCTTCTAGCTAAGCAAACAATCATGGAAACAGCCATTGAACAATTTGTCCAGCGGGGATTTCAAGCCACTTCAATAGCGGATATTATGAAGGCAGCTCATATGGGCTTGGGAACCTTCTATAATTATTTTGACTCTAAGGATCAGCTGCTGCACTACTTGTTAGATAATCTAGCTGTACAGTTGCAGCAGAGGCTGCAGCATTTGACAGCAGAGCAGAAAAGCAAGGCAGAAATCCTGCGAGAGATGGTGCTGATGACGGCACAGCTCGTAGATAGCAATAAATATGTCCTGCCTTTGTTCTTAAGTGCTGGAGCGAGGCCAGAGCAAGCTTCAGAGGAGGTTAAGGGCAAGGAAACGGACTGTGACCTGGAATCACATGAGCATAGAGGTCATGGTCCCGCTTTTATGGCCATGTTTCTACAGCTGGTGCAGGAGGGACAGGCCAGTGGGGAATTTCGGCAGGATGTTTCTGCAGAAATTATTACGGAAATGTTCCATTCTCTGTTTCAGGCAGCAGCCTTTAGCAGTCTGCCTTTAAGCTTTGAAGAAAATATTACCATGAAGCTTAGACTGATAATTGATGGTATCTGTATCAAATAGATAAATTGTGTAATAGGATGAGTGTAAAAAATGATTAGTGTAACCAAGCTTTTATTTGCCAGAGAATACTATGGTGATTCTCTGAGATATACCAAGAATGCCCATGCCATGCGAAATGGTGCTGGTGAGGGCATGGGGCCGGTGGTGGTATGGAATTCCACCAAAACCTGCAATCTGAAATGTCGTCATTGCTATATGAGCTCTGATAATAAGAAGTATCAGAATGAGCTGACTACCCAGGAAGCCAAAAACTTCATTGATGATTTGGCAGATTTTCATGTACCAGTATTGCTATTCTCTGGCGGTGAGCCTTTGATTCGTCCAGATTTCTTTGAGTTGGCAGAATATGCCCAGGCCAAGGGAGTGCGTCCAACCCTGTCCACTAATGGCACATTGATTACTAGAGAGGTGGCTCAGCGCATCAAGGATATTGGGGTGGGTTATGTAGGGATTTCCCTGGATGGCTTGCAGGATGTAAATGACCAGTTCCGAGGGGTAGAAGGCGCTTTCCAGAAGGCTATGGAGGGCATTCAGAATTGTGTGGCTGTAGGTCAGCGGGTGGGCCTGCGCTTTACCATTAACCATCACAATATTCAGGAGCTGGAAAATATTTTTGATTTTATTGAGCGGGAGAATATTAACAGAGTCTGCTTCTATCATTTGGTTTATTCTGGTCGGGGTACAGCCATGAAGAATCAGGATGTTACCGCGAAGGAATCTCGTCGGGCTATGGATATTATTATTCGCCGTACCAAGGATTTTGAGGATAGAGGTCTGGAAAAGGAGATTCTTACTGTAGATAACCATTGTGATGGTGTTTATATGTATCTCAAGGCTATTTCTGAGGGCAATGATCAGCAGGCGGCCCAGATAAAGAAATATATTTCCATGAACGGAGGCAATCGCTCTGGTATAGCCTTTGGGGAGGTAGATCCCTTTGGTTATGTTCACCCAGATCAGTTTACCCAGCATCACACCTTTGGTAATGTAAGGGATAGGAAGTTTAGTGAAATTTGGCAGGATACCTCCAATCCAATTATGGCTGGTCTAAAGGATAGAAAGCCACTGCTAAAGGGGCGTTGCAGTCAGTGTCGTTTTCTGGAAAATTGTAATGGCAATTTCCGTACTAGAGCAGAGGCTGTTACAGGGGATTTCTGGGAATCTGATCCATCCTGTTATTTGACAGATGAGGAAATTGGGATAGCTGGAGGTGTTGACAAATGATAGTTTCATGGAATACTACCAATGCCTGCAATATGTACTGCGACCATTGCTATCGAGATGCAGGCTGTAAGGCTGAGGAGGAACTGTCTACAGCAGAGGCTAAGACGCTATTGGAGCAGATAGCCAGAGCCAATTTCAAAATTATGATTTTTTCTGGGGGAGAGCCTTTGATGCGGCCTGATATTGTGGAGCTGGTAGCCTATGCCACCAGTCTAGGTCTCCGGCCGGTATTTGGTACCAATGGCACTCTGATTACCTTGGATATGGCGCAAAAGCTAAAGGATGCTGGAGCTATGGGCATGGGAATCTCCTTGGACTCTATGGATAAGGAGAAGCACAATCAGTTCCGTAAGTTCCCAGGAGCCTGGGAAGGGGCGGTACAGGGAATGCGAAATTGTCGTGCTGTTGGACTGCCCTTCCAGATTCACACCACAGTTATGGAGTGGAACAATCATGAGCTGGAGGCTTTGACGGATTTTGCCGTAGCCGAGGGGGCCGTGGCCCATCATTTCTTCTTTTTGGTGCCTACGGGACGAGCCAAAACCATTGAAGCAGAGTCCTTGCGGGCAGAGGCCTATGAGGAAACCCTGACTAGAATCATGAAGAAACAGCAGCAGGTGGATATTGAATTGAAGCCAACCTGTGCCCCACAGTTTCTGCGGATTGCAGACCAGATGGGACTGAAAACTCGCTTCCGCAGAGGTTGCCTTGCTGGCACAGCCTATTGTATAATTAGCCCTAGGGGCAAGGTACAGCCTTGTGCCTATTTGAATATGGAGCTGGGGGATGTGCGCCAGACTCCTTTTGATGAAATCTGGAGCAACAGCCCTGTGCTGAACAAGCTGCGTACTATGGAATATTCCGGTGGCTGCGGAAGCTGTCAGTACAAGAGAGCCTGTGGTGGCTGTCGTGCCAGAGCTGCCTACTATCATGAGGGGGACTATATGGCCGAGGAACCTTGGTGCCTTTATCATGGTCGTAAGGGTTGAGAATAAGGATAATGTATTAAGTAAAGCAATTGATGATACTGGGGTGAAGTATATGATAAAAGTAATTTTTTCTGATATGGATGGAACCTTGCTGGACGAGAATGGCCAGTTGCCAGCTGAATTTGATGAGGTTATGGAAGAGCTGAAAAAGCGGAATGTAATTTTTGCTCCTACCAGTGGCCGTCAGTATTATGCCCTGATGTATCAAATGGGTAAGTACAAGGATGATTTTCTCTTTCTGGCAGAAAATGGGGCTTATTCCTGTTATCGGGAAAAGGAAATGTTTTCCAGCACCATTGATAAGGATGAATATATGAAGGTCCTCCACAAGGCCATGAGCGTACCTCATATTTATCCTGTAGTCAGTGGCAAAAAGAACAGCTATGTTCTGCGCCAGTGGGAGCCATATATTGGAGAACTGAACAAATATTATACCAGAGCTGAGTATGTGGACAGCTTTGAGGATATTGATGATGATTTTATCAAGCTGGCCTTGGCAGACAATGAATATGAGGATTCCGTAAAGAATATTTGGGAGCCTATGTCTGATTTGGATACCTATCTCCATCGTACCCTGAGCAGCAATGTGTGGGTGGATTATTTGAATCCAGATGCTAACAAGGGCTGGGCGGTTAAGAAGGTACAGGAAAAATTTGGCTTCAAGCCAGAGGAATGTGCTGCCTTTGGCGATTATATGAATGACTATGAAATGATGCAGTCTGTGTATTACAGCTATGCTATGGCCAATGCTCATCCTGATTTGAAAAAGGTGGCTAGATTCCAGTGCAAGAGCAATGTAGAGCATGGTGTAATGGAGCAGATTAAGGAGCTTATTCGTCAGGGGATGATTTAGTGAAATACGATTATCATATGCATTTTGAATATGGCGATTATGATGTAGAGTGGGTAAAGGGGTTCTTTGAAGCGGCAAATAAAAGAGGCTTGGATGAAATCGGTATTAGCGAGCATAGTCATACCTTTCCAGAGTTTCAGCAGCTTTATTATGATGATTTGATTTTGGATGATTCCTTTGTGGGAAGCTTTCAGCAAAAATGGTTAAAGCGGAATAAATTCAAGCATACCTTGAAAGATTATTTTGCTTTTATGGCCAAGCTCCGATCCCTGGGTTATAAAGTAAAAACTGGTATTGAAGTCTGCAATTTTCAGAATCAGGCCAAGGTAAGGGAAATTTTGTCTCACTATGATTTTGATTATGTTATTGGCTCTATACACTTCGTTCGAGGCTGGGCCTATGACTCCAGTGAAATCAAGGCTGAATGGCAGAATCATTCCTTAGAGGATATTTATGAGTGGTACACCCAGGAGATTGAACATCTCTGCGCCGGTGGCTGCTATGATGTGTTGGGACATCCTTTCAATATACGTTTGTATAAATATTTGCCGGATTTTGATGTACAGCCATATCTGCTGCGAGCTGTTAAGGCTCTGAAAAAAGCCAATATGGGTGTGGATGTGAACACTGGCACTCTATACCGCTATCCTATTGAGGAAATTTCTCCTTATCCAGAGTTTATGAAGCTGGCGAAGGAATATGATCTGCCGATAATTACATCTTCTGATGCCCATAAGCCAGAGGATTGTGGCAGCTATATTGACAAGGCCATTGAATATGCTAAGGGATTTGGATATACTCAGGGCCTTACCTTTGACCGTAGACAGAGAAATCTAGTGGAGCTAGGGTAGAATGACAGCACAAAGCCCCCGCAAATTACAGTTGCGGGGGATTTACTTTTAATGTTTTGGTGCTATAGGTGGGATTTTCATCTCTATTTGCTGATGGGCTAAGAGGTGCTCACTCATATCCTTGGAGGTATGCTGAGCCCAGATTTTCTGCAAGGTTGTAACAAAGGCACCAGAGGTCATAGAGGATTCTAATTGATTTTTTACAGCATTGCGAAGCTGGTCAAAGAACTTCTCAGAAAGCTCTACGGTACGCTGAGCCAGCAGAACCTGCAGCTGGGTATCTACCAGATAAAGGTGCATAACAGGCTCCTGTAAGTCCTCTAAAATAGGCTTTAGCCCAGGTGGCAGCAACTGTACACCTAGAGGGCAATCTCCCCAGCCATCCTTGAAGATGCCATCAATCTTGTAAAGCAGGAACAAAATACCATCCTGTTCATAGAGGCCCAGCTCCAGCTTGCCAGTACGAAAGGCCTCTATTGCAATAACATCGGTTTTGCTAAGCTGCAAAATAAACATACAGCCATTGGCGTCAATTTGAAATAGACCACCATCCCCCTGATTCTTAATAGGCAGGGGGAATTTTTCGCCTACCTGAAAATTTATATATTCCATAGTTTCCTCCTTAATTTCATGGTTTTATTATAACATTTTCTTTAGAGGCTGTCATGATATTGGCCTTAGCAGTACAATGGTATGCTTAGAAAGATATTTCAGTTAAACAAAATCTAGGTAAAAATGTCTATATATGGTAAATATTACAAAAATATGCTACAATAAACGCAGTGTATGTTTTTTTAGGAGAGGTAAGGAAAAGAGGGTGTTGTTATGAAATACTGTATATCTATCTTTTCAGGAGTAATGTTATTGCTGGCAATCATGTGCAATACTCTCATGTATAGCACAGCTCAGGCAGCAGAGCTGCAGTGGTATTGGATTTCCTCGGATAACAATTACAGCAAGTTCTATGATCCAGCTCAGGTGCGAGTGCAGGAGGCCTTTGGAGGTATTGCTACCCGCATAACGGCTGTAACCAAAACAGGCTACAGTTACGGTGGTGCCAAAGAAACTCTGGATAACTATGGTATTAAGGATATTCGCCCCAATGATTTGGCCTATAGCCTGGCCCACATTCAGATTGTTCCACAGACTAGAATGCTGGCTTATGTGGATGAAACCTTTTATGACAAAAATGGCAAGCAGCTGTGGACCAAGCAGTATCAGCCCCTGAAATACAAGGAAATGAATTCTCAGGAATTTGATGAGGATTTTTATGCTTTTATTGTGGATGCCGTTTTTGGTCAGGGAGAGGTAGAAAGACGCAATGCTTCGGATAGGTGGCTGTTGTTGTGGCAGGAGGCTTTGGCTGACGGAGGCTATGTAGTATGTATGGCAGATACTACCACCATGCGGGTGAATGGTGAGAATATTATTTTTTGGGAGTGGCAGGAGTATAAAAATGCCACTGGGGGTGTTACCCAGATAAGGTTTATGAAAAAAGCTGTCAATCTTTCTCAGTACACTGGCAAAATTATTCGCTATCAGCATTGGAACGGCCGTGAGGGTTGGAAGGACTACACTGAAGCTGAAACAGATGGCGCCTATCATGCCATTGAAAAAGGCAGCACAGAGGAAAAGGAGCTGTTACAGCTTTCCAGCTATGACAGAACCCATAGCAGATGGGTACATCGCTATAACCTGTCTGATCATGAAGCAATCTAATGTCTAGGGCTAGCAAAACATATTAGATAAATAGCTGCTTTTTGCAATATGAAAAAGCAGCAAGTATAACAAAGATACAGGGAGCTAATTATATATGCCAATAAAAATACCAAATGATTTACCTGCTGCGGCAATACTGGAAAATGAAAATATTTTTATCATGGATGCGGATCGAGCCTATGGGCAGGATATTCGTCCCCTTAAATTATTAATTTTGAATCTGATGCCAGTTAAGCAGGTAACAGAAACCCAGCTCCTGCGGCTTTTGGGCAATACCCCGCTGCAGGTTGAGGTGGATTTTATTTATACAGAATCTTATACTCCAACTCACACATCTCAGGATTACCTCACAGAGTTTTATGGCACCTTTGCAGAGGTACGCCACAAGAAGTATGATGGATTTATCATTACCGGTGCACCAGTGGAGCAGATGCCCTTTGAAGATGTAGCCTATTGGGATGAGGTAGCAGAGATTATGGAATGGAGTAAGACTCATGTATATTCCACTTTCCATATTTGCTGGGGAGCCCAGGCAGGTCTTTATTATCATTATGGTATTCCCAAATATGATGTAGCCCCAAAAATCTTTGGTGTATATAAGCATCATCTTTGTGTAGAGAATGAGCCTCTTTTCCGAGGCTTTGATGATGAATTTTATGTGCCTCACTCTCGTCATACAGAAATCCGTAAGGAAGATATTGAAAAGGTAGACCAGCTGACCATATTGGCTGAGTCTGATGATGAAGCAGGGGTATATGCTATTGCTAATTTGGAGGAGAGGCAATTTTTCATTACAGGACATGCAGAATACGATCCTCTCTCTTTGAAGGGAGAATACGATCGGGATATGGCTGCTGGTATGCCTAATGTAGATGTGCCAAAAAATTATTATCCAGATGATGATCCAACCAGGATGCCAGTGGTAAGATGGCGTTCTGTAGCTAATTTGCTTTTTGCCAATTGGCTGAACTACTATGTATATCAGGAGACTCCATACGAATTAGACAGCCTGAGTCGATATCAGGATAATATTTGAGGAACAAGGTGAATTTCTATGAATTATAAGGGGTTGGCAGTAATAGGGGCTGCTATACTATGTTTTTCTTTCTCTCATGCTTCGGTGGAGGCGGCACCAGAGGTACCGGAGAATATTTTTCGCTGGGTACAATCTTCAGCCAGAACAAATTATTATTTTAACAGACAGCAGATCTGTTTTGATGTCCACGAGGATGGTACTATAGATACTGATAATTTGATCGTACCGGTGTTGAAAACCTTTGACGATATTATGATTAATGATGTAGTGTCCAAGCGCCGCTGGAATGGCAAAAATCTTCAGGGCTTTGATGATTTTGTAGGCGTATCAGAATATTTAACAATTAATCTGCCAGAAAAAAAGGTATCTGTAAATGAAGTTAATTATTTGGATTCTACCTGGACTACTCTGGCTGTAGAGCGTTCAGATGCAGAGATAAGTCTGGAGGAGCTTTCAGAAAAAAATCTGGATGCTAGATTTTATGACCGTATTATAGATTTTGCCTTGCGGAATCAGCTGGTGCTGGCGGATCGAACCAAAGGGGATTTGGAGGCTTCTGTCAGGGAAAAGCTGGCCACAGCTCAGGAAGCATATAGGGCTGACAATAGGCCGGATAGGCCTTCGGATAATGAATAGAAAGGCTGAAATATGTCATCAGAATTTACATTTGTCGTAGAAAAAACCTGCCCAGTTTGTGGCAAAAGTGTAAAGGTAGTTAAGATAAAATCTCGTTTGGCAGCTATTGGGGTAGATAATGACTATTGCTGTCATTATCGGGATTTTAATCCCTATTTGTATCATATTTGGGTATGCGATGGCTGCGGCTTTGCGGCAGACGAAAAGGTTTTTCTTACAGCCCTGTCCCCTGTTAGGCGGGAGCTGATTGGTAACGCTCTTATGGAGCACCACGTTCATTTTGAATTTAATGAGGAACGCAGCGTGCCAGATGGTATAGCCTCCTTGAAGCTGGCTATTTTTTGTGCCGAAGTATTGAAGGCTCCTTTGGCTCGTCAAGCTGGCCTGGCTATGCGCCTGGCTTGGGTTTACCGCATAGATGGTCAGAAGGAAAAGGAAAGAGAGGCTTCAGAGCAGGCTTTGAATCTCTATATACGCTCCTTGGAAACGGAGCATTACCCTATTGATAATCTGACTGATACCATGGTCATGTATTTGATTGGGGCCCTTTATGCAGAATTGGGAGATCGAAAAAAAGCTGTGCTCTATCTCAGCAATATTGTGGGAGATAAAAACAATTCTATTACAGATGCCAAGCTGGCCAAGGATGCCAGAAGGCTTTGGCAGGCAGTACGAGAGCAGAATCAGGAGGAGTCAGCTCAGGAAAATTCCTCTCAGGAGCAAGTTCATCATACTGTGGTAAAAAAGCCAGCGACTAAGCCTAAGAAAAAATCTGGTTTAAGTCGTTGGTTTTAGTGAAAATAAGGAAAGGTGATCTTTATGGATATGCCGGCTATTGTGTCAGAGTATTTTCCTGGCATAAATATGCAGCAGGTAAATGAAGCTGTGGAAAAATATCAGCCTGCCTGGCAGATAATTAGTCATACCTGGGGACATGAAACCTTGCAGGAAATCATGCAGGGACAGGTATCTGTGCCGGATGAGGTGATTAATCAGGCCATTGCCGAAAATCTAGGCGAGGATGGTCCAGTACAGTCCGTGAAATTGAAGTCCAAGGCTAATGGACGGTTGGAGATATTGGCTAAAACTAAAAAGGCAGGGAGAGTAGAGTTTTCTGGCACTATTGAGGATTTTGTGCATAACAGCCAGGATTCTCATGTAACCTATAAGGTAAAGGAGCGGGCCCTCAAGGATCATGGATTGGCTTCTTGGTTCTTTTCCCGTATGTCGCTTTCCATGGCCCAGAGGCTTTTCGGCAAGGTAGATTTTGGGGAGAGCCTGCCTACAAATATTCATGGCAATACCATTACTGTGGATTGTAAAAGTGCTTTGGATCAGTCAGAGCTGGCCAAGGCAACTGTTAAGGATCACCGGGTATTGGATATGGTGGAAATCAAAAGTGCCGTACCTCATGATGGGTATATAACCTTTACCACAAGCTTGAATATACCAGAGGATATTCAGCGGGACGTGCTGGATATGATTCTTAGACGGGGCTTAATAGATTAAGAAAAAAGCAAGGAGGTGGCTATTGGTGCAGGCAAAATTTATTAGAAGTTTGTTGGCTGTGTCATTGTGTTTTTCTCTGTTGTTAACTTTGCTGGCAGGTACAGCAATGGCCAAGAAAAAGGAGCAGTCTCAGGAAAAGGGAAAGATTGTCTTTATTCCTCACGATAATCGGCCTATATCTGATGTGGAAACAGCAGATACCATTCGCCAGCTAGGTTATGAGGTGATTGTGCCCCCAGATGAGCTCTTGGGCAGCAACAGTAATCTGGGAGCTTCTGATAAGTTATGGCAATGGCTGGAGGATAATACCACATTGCCACATAAGCCGGATAAAAAGCCTCCTTATAAGCCACTGCCGGGTATCAAGGCGGTCGTTATGTCTGGGGATGCCATGATTTATGGTAGTCTGGTAGGCTCTCGCAAGCATCATATTCCTCAGAAGGATTTGATGTCCAGAGTAGATAGGTTCAAGGCATTTAAGCAGGAGCATCCTAAGGTGCCCATATATGTGTTTTCCTCCATTATGAGAACACCTCGTACAGGGGAGGCCTCAGGTAGTGAGGAGCCTAGCTATTATTTCAGCTATGGTACGGATATTTTCCGTTATACATCCCTACTGGATAAGCAAGAAATAGAGCCTTTAACCAAGCGGGAGCAAAAGGAACTGGATTTTCTGACAGAGTTGATTCCTCAGGAGGCTATTAGTGATTGGATGAGCCGTCGCAAAAAGAATTTGGCGGTAAATAAGGCCATGATTGATTTGGCTAGAGAAGGGAGCTTTTCTTATTTCTGTTTGGGAAGGGATGATAATGCTCCTTATTCCCAGACTCATAGGGAAAGCCGCTGGCTGAATGAATATGCTGAGGGGTTAGGCAAAACTAGATTTAATAATATGGCAGGTATTGATGAATTTGGTATGTTGCTGCTGACCAGAGCTGTTAATGATTTGGAAAAGAAAATGCCTTTTGTCTATGTTCGCTACAATATGGGACAGGGGCCTACTGTAGTGCCCTCATATTCTGATGAAGCTATTGACAAAACTATTCGCTCCCATGTGATTATGGCTGGGGGGATGTATGTAAGCAGCCCGACTAGAGCTGATTTGGTGTTGTTGGTGAATACCAATCCTAATGGTACTACTTATGAGGCTAATGATGTAGACAATACCGAGAAGGTAGATTTCTCTGACAGGTATTTTGTTAATATGGTATCGGAGGAGTTGTCCAGTGGCAGGCCTGTGGCTATTGCGGATATTGCTTATGCCAACGGTGCAGATAATGCCATGATGGGATTGCTTAGGGATAAGAATTTCTTGTTTAGAATACAGGCTTACTCTGGTTGGAATACCCCTACCAATAGTACAGGCTTTGTGTTGGGACAGGGGATGCTGGCTTCTCGCATGAATGAAAAGAGTCGTCAGGGACTTTTGCTGACCAGATATTTGGATGACTGGGGCTATCAGGCCAATGTACGGCAGAATTTGGCTAATGCCTTGGGGAATTTTCCAGGTAAGGGCAACGGTGGGGCTTTGAATGAAAAGCGCCCTGCAGTTGAAAGGTCTGCTACCTTGCGCTTGCAGACCTTTGCACAGTATAATATTCCAGCTCTTTGGGACTTCAAAGATATTAAGGTAACAATGCCTTGGAATAGGTTGTTTGAGTGCTATCCTAAAATATAATTACAAACATCCTTGTTGGCATTTTGCCAGCAAGGATGTTTTTTTCTAAATTCTGATTTGTCGAATACATCTTATTCACTATTAATGGCGATATGGGAGTA
>DAVZJH010000070.1:0-11260 GCA_052272885.1 Anaerovibrio sp.
AAACAAGATAATTATTTAATATTTTTATGAAATTTCACACCGTCCTCTTAGCTTACTCAAACAAATCAAATAAATCATCACCTTTAGGTGATTGCTTATTTTTTAGTTCAATCATATACTGCCGAACAGCTTTGTACTCTATCATCCAAGGGAAGTCTTCTCTTTCTAGTAGCTTGATGACCTCTTCATGGTACTCTGGATCTTCCATGACATATTCAAGGTCTATTTCATACGTTGTTCCAACAATATCTGGCTCTGGATATTTGTCTGTGTAATCAGAAGGTATATCCTGCTTGTCAATAAGTTCGTCGTAGTCATAATCCTCATCACAGTAATCTTCATCTAAATACACCCATTCCGTTTCTGGATACTTGTCATCTATAGGTAGAGGTGCTTTAGATACATCTGGTCCAAAATTATGAAGAGAAATAATGGTTCTGTAAAGAAAAGAAATAGGCTTGTTTTCAATGTATAAGTTTGTTTCCCCGTTTTCGTATAAAATAATTTGATACATCTCTAATAAGAAGCTCCAATAGCCCTTTTGTGAATCACATCGTTCAAATAGTTCCTCTAGAAATGGGAGAAAAACATATTCTTCTATTTTTTCAGGAATCATATCATACAGCATTGGAAATGTCTGATCGGAATCATTTCTTCTTCTCAAATTTTCAAAGGACTTTCCAATCCTATATAATGTCTTGTCCTTCTGTTTTGAAAAATATAAAGCACAGAAGTATTCTTGAAAAGAGCGATGGGTGAAGTGATATTTGGTGCTCTCATAGTACATCAGACACATATTTTCTAGTAAATCAGCTAAAAAATCATTAGCCTTGATCAATACTGGTAATTTTTGTATCTCATGTAGCTTTGAGAAATAATTTTCAAATAGCAGGTCATTAAATTCGAATTTTTCATCAAGATAGCTGCGAGCACAAAACTCCGATAATACATTAGAAAAAACATCCGCAGTCAGACCCGTTTTGAATACGCGTTTATATGCACCTTTGCTAGCATCATGTTTTTGAGAAAGAGCCGTGTATGCTTCTCGGTAAAATATATGCATTTTGGAAGGAACTTCGGCAAACTGTTCAAATGTCATTAGCATTATTGTCAAAAGAAGTGGGTTCTGAGCAAATTCCTTATGAGTTTTGAAAGGCTGCTTGTCTAGTTCATTCCTGAAGTTGAGTTTGATGGTTGGTTCATCAGGTCTAAAGTCTAATTTATCAATAAGAGACAGCGCCTGATCTTTACTAAATGGAGCCAAATCTAATACTGTAAAACGATGTAACGATATAAATGATCCAGCTGGTCTAGAGGAGATAATAAAAGTATTTTGTTTATACTTATCCGTAAATACATCTAACATAGATTCAAAATTGCTGCGCATGGATGATGGTATTTCATCAAGTCCATCCAATAATAGAATGCAAGAATCATCTGATAGAAGGTCTGAGAAATCTTCAATTGAACCTGGGCCATCTAGGGCAGTATATTTTTCATAAACATAGGAAAGTAAGTCTGGGTATGAGTCATTGTAATCTTTTAATGGTATGAAGATAGGGAGTTTCTTATCCTCAGAATAATTATTAATGGAACTCAGTAAAAGGTGACGCATCAGCATAGATTTTCCAAGGCCTCCGGTGCCGGAAATAAGGATATAATTAGAACACTCTCTAAGGGAGCTTATAGTTGCATTTGAGATAGTATGACAGCGGTAGGTGTTTTTACGAATAAATTCCTTTCGCATGATATGATTACAAATATAAAAATCATAAAAATTGCGTGGCGCGTCGTTGTATAGCAATGTCTTCAATTGGCTATACTTATCATATGCATTACTTAGATATTCGGAGTATTTATCATTGTCCACACCAGTCATTTCTGAAGGTACAATGATAATAGGAGGTGTCTCATTTAAATCATCAATAACCTCATTACGACTTCTTGCAAATAATTGGTTTGATAAATCATAAGGGGCACCTAAAATGCTTACACCTAAATGCTGGTTGAAGTCATTGCCAATTGAAGATGTAAACTTATTACTTGTATGCCATGATTTGTAAGTATCTTTCCCTGATTGATTTAGGATTCTATTAACGACAATATAATGCCAAATACCGAGTAAAAAAGGCTGGAGGCACAATTCTTCGGCACACATAAGCTGGGTATAATTCATAGGCTGGCTATCGGGTTCAACATAAAATAGAAATGCCTCGGCATTGGTATCATTAGCAAGGGTTTCAAGAATTGCTCGAACAAGCCAATTACTCATGTTATTAACATCTATAAAACGTTCAACGAAATCGTACATTCGATTTAGAACCACTTTATAGGTGTTTTTGATTTCTGTGTCAAATCTTCTGATAAGTTCATCGTTGTCGAAACTAAGGTAAGTATTGCTGTTGATTTTACAAGTTTTATAGTTAGCTGTAATTGTATCAAAGGTTCTACTATTGCCACCAGGAGCAATGAAATCATGAAACGATACTTTTAATAATTCTGCAAATAAATCCTTGTTGTTTAATCCATCACTTCCACCAAGGGTTTTTTGTCTCGCAGATATTCTTGGCTTTCGAGCTCTTATTAAAAGGGTAAGGAAGATACCACCGCTTAATACAGTAGGATTGCTCATTTTTACCTCACATCAAAATAATAACGCTATTAACATTATTAACACTATTAAAACTATTAAAACTTTACATACACATTGTTGAATATAAGTTAGTTCTTAGAGATAAGCCTCTAAGGACTATTTTTATTATAACACAAAAATATTCTTATTTGCTTATCAAAAAATAATCTCATCGTCTGAGATGGCCATTAGGACGGCGGGATGCAATAGGAATTCTGAAACAGCGAAAGCTACAACGGACTTTGATGCACCCCCCGTGATTTGGCATACCCGTTTCTCAGGCTAGGGGTCGGTGGAATCGGAGTCCATCGGCTCTTTTTGTGTCCCGTCGTTCATGCCACCAGGCAGAAAGGCAGGGACATTATGAGGATGTTCAAAACAGCGGCGGATAACCGCACCGACTACAAGTATTATCCAGAAAACGGAAGTCCGATCACTATTACAACAGCCATGTTAGAGGAGGCTGGTTGTGAAAATCCAGAAGAAATTATCGTACTGATATATTCTATGGATGATGAAGATGTTGATGCTAATCGCCGTGAGCAATACCATGCGGGGGTACATTTTAATGATGGAGACGATTGGCATCAGCGACAACAGAACAGTGCAGTGGATAAGATAGCATCAAAGTTGCCTAGGATTTCGGACTCTTGTTATGAAGGTAGAGAGTATATGGCTAACCCATTGGACCAGATTCTGAATGCGATTGAAGAACAGGAACACTCAGAATTATTAGGCAGGGTGGAATCAGCTTTATCTAGTCTTACCGATTTACAGAAAGCTACCATCTACAAGAAGTTCTACCAGAAAATGACAAACGTTGCCATCGCAGCTGAAGAAGGGGTATCTGAAGCAGCTATTAGAAACCGCCTGAAGAAGATTTACTCAAATCTCAAGAAAAAGATTTGAAAATAATAGGTTCGATTTGGCTCTGATTTTCGCATAAGGACAGAGGGGCGGGGTTAACCGCTCCTCGGAAAGGAGCCAAAGGCTATGAAACACACAGTTAGTATCAATGTAGCAAGACCAAGTGGTCCTCCTATCCAGGTAGCGAGGAGCAGAACCATTCATTTAAGACAGCGCCTGCTGGATTTCCTCTTTGGGAAAAAGATGAGTGTGGTTGTTCTCTCTCCTGGTTATTCGGTCCATACGGTCGAAATCAGGGAAGTCAAGGAAGGAGGTAAAGACCATGGCTGATAACAAGTTGTTCTTGGATGCTGCAAAGCACCTTAGAGGTCTAGCAGAGATTTTTGAAGCAATGGTTGCCGGTGATACAAAGGCAGAAGCTCCAAAGCCTGCTGAAAAGAAGGTCAGTTTAGAGAATGTTCGGGCGGTGCTTGGACAGGAGAGTCAGGCTGGCCTGACTGCTGAAGTCAAGGAACTCATCACCAAGTTTGGTGGCAGCAAGCTGTCGGATGTACCACCAGAGCAGTATGCAGCACTTCTTAAAGAAGCGGAGGCATTAGGAAATGACTAATCATGCATTCCTTTCACCATCCGGCTCTCACAGATGGCTGAACTGTACACCAAGCGCAATGCTCAAGGCAGAGTTTCCTGGCAGTACCAGCTCTGCTGCAGAGGAAGGTACCGCCGCCCACGCATTCTGCGAACATAAGCTGAAGAAAGCAATCCACAAGAGAAGCAAGAGACCTGTCTCCACTTACGATAGTGATGAGATGCAGGAGTACACCGATAGTTATGTGGAGTATGTGCTGGAGCAGCTTGAAACAGCAAAGCAGAAATGTAAGGACCCGTTACTGCTGATTGAACATAAGGTTGATTTGTCAGAGTATATCCCAGACTGTTTTGGGACTGCAGATTGCCTTATTGTTTCAGATGATACCCTACAGATTATAGATTTCAAATATGGGTTCAACCGGGTCTTAGCTGGTGGCAACACACAGCTTTCTCTTTACTCACTTGGGGCATTAAACATCTTTGATAGCATTTATGACATTAAGGGAGTGAAGATGCATATCTTTCAGCCAAGACTTCAGCACATCGATTGCTGGTCAATTTCCGTAGAGGATTTGAAGTCTTGGGCAGAAGAAATTCTAAAGCCTAAAGCACAGATGGCCATTAACGGTGAAGGCGAATACAATGCCGGCCCTTGGTGTCAGTATTGTAGGGCAGCTGTTAAGTGCAGAGCCAGGGCAGAAGACAAGCTTCGTCTTGCAAGAATGGAGTTTAAAAAGCCACCGCTTCTAAGAGATGAAGAAATCGAAGAAGTACTTACCGTTTTACCCGACCTTACCAAATGGGCAGATGAGATTTTTGCTTATGCGTCTGATTCTGCAATCCATCATGGTAAAGAGTGGAAAGGCTATAAGGTTGTTGAATCAACCACAAAGCGTAAGTACAAGGATGAAAATGCAGTCGCACAGGCTGCCAAAGACCACGGTTTTACCAACATCTATCGCCAAAGTCTTATTCCTATGACGGAGATGCAAAAGCTAATGGGCAAAAAGCAATTTGATGAAATCCTGGGTGAGCTAATTGTAAAACCACAGGGTAAGCCGACCTTGACACCTGTTACAGACAAGCGTTCGGCAATTAACGTAACAAACGCCACAAACGAATTTAAAATGGAGGAGTAATTATTATGGCTAACGAAAAAACAAAAGTAATTACAGGTTTAAACACTCGTCGTTCTTAATTCCACGGCTGGGAATCTACCAGCATCAACAATGGACCAGAGCGCTATTCTGTATCTGTCCTTATCCCCAAGGATGATACAGAGACTGTGAATGCTATCAATGTGGCAATCGATGCTGCCATTGCAGATGGTATAGCAAAGTTTGGCGGCAAGAAGCCTAACAAGGGTGCAATCAAGCTGCCACTGCGTGATGGCGATGTTGAGCGTGACGATGAAGCCTACAAGGGTCATTACTTCATCAATGCCAACAGTTCCACTCCACCTCAGATTGTAGACAAGAATGTAAAGCCTATACTTGACCGCAATGAGGTGTACTCTGGCTGCTATGCCCGTGTATCTTTAAACTTCTATGCCTTCAACAGCAACGGAAATAAGGGCATCGCATGTGGCCTTGGTAATATCCAGAAAATTAGAGACGGTGAGAGTCTTGGCGGTCGCAGCTCTGCAGCAGATGATTTCACTACTGTGGAAGATGATGATTTCCTGTCTTAATCAGTTTTATGTGTACAAATCGGGCGGTAAGGAGGTGTTCTTTACCGCCTTTGTTGTAGAAAGGAAAATTATGGATGAAATTATGGTATTTCGGAAACTACAATTTCATCTATAAAAAAGGGAGGTCTTTCGCATGGCTAAAATAAAAACATTATCTTGCGATATTGAAACTTTTAGTAGCATTAATCTTGCAAAGGCTGGAGTATACAAATATGCGGAGAGTCCGGATTTTGAGATACTCCTCTTTGGATACAGTATTGATGGCGGTGAGGTTAATGTCATTGACATTGCATCGGGTGAGAAGATACCAGACGATGTGCTTGCTGCCTTATATGATGATTCTGTTGAGAAGTGGGCCTTTAATGCTATGTTCGAGCGGGTGTGCTTATCTAATTATCTTGGCGAGTGGCTTAGTCCAGACAGCTGGCACTGCACAATGATATGGGCGGCAACATTAGGCTTGCCTTTATCATTGGAGGGTGTTGGTGCTGTACTTGGTTTGGAGGAGCAGAAGCTGACTGAAGGCAAGAGCCTCATAAAATACTTTTGTGTTCCTTGTTCACCGACCAAAGTAAATGGCGGCAGGACAAGGAATCTGCCAGAGCATGACAGGGAGAAGTGGCAGCTGTTCAAGGATTACAATATCCGTGATGTTGAAACCGAGGTCAGCATACAGAAGAAGCTGTCCCGTTTTCCTGTGTCTGACGATGTCTGGGAGGAATATCACATCGACCAGGAAATAAATGACCTAGGGATTGGCATTGATATGGCTTTAGTAAAGCAGGCTATAGCTATGGATATCAGCACCCGTGAGGAGCTGACCAGGAAAATGCAGGATATTACTGATCTGGAAAATCCTAACTCTGTAGTACAGATGAGAGGCTGGCTTTCAGAAAATGGACTTGAAATGGATACCCTTGGGAAAAAGGCTGTGGCTGAATCCATGAAGACAGCACCAAAGCATCTGGCGGAAGTCCTTTCTCTCCGTCAGTAGCTGGCAAAGAGCAGTGTAAAGAAATATACTGCCATGGAAACAGCGGTGTGCAGAGATTCCAGGGCAAGGGGGATGTTCCAGTTCTATGGGGCAAACCGTACCGGGCGGTTTGCTGGACGCATCATCCAACTGCAGAATCTTCCGCAGAACCATATGCCAGATCTTGCAGTAGCGAGAGAGCTGGTAGGGGATGGAAATTACGAGGCACTTGCTCTTTTATATGAAGATATTCCCGATACACTCTCGCAGCTTATTAGAACTGCCTTTGTTCCGCAGAATGGAAGGAAGTTCATTGTTGCTGATTTCTCCGCTATTGAAGCCAGAGTGCTTGCTTGGCTTGCTGGGGAGAAATGGAGAATAGCTGTGTTCAAAGAGGGAAAAGATATCTATTGCAGCAGTGCTCAGCAGATGTTTGGTGTACCGGTTGAAAAGCATGGCATTAATGGACATCTCAGACAGAAAGGCAAGATTGCTGAATTGGCACTTGGCTATGGCGGTTCTGTTGGTGCCCTTACTGCTATGGGAGCTTTGGATATGGGACTTGCCGAGGATGAGCTTCAGCCATTGGTAAATGCCTGGAGAAATGCCAATCCTATGATAGTAGCATTCTGGTGGGATGTAGACCGTGCCGTAAAGAAGGCTGTAAAGGAACATATTCCATCAGAGGTTGGCTGTATCAGATTCAGCTATGAGAGCGGTTTCCTTTTTATAAGGCTGCCATCCGGGAGAAGGCTTGCCTATGTAAAGCCTCGTATGGGAGTTAACAAGTTCGGGGGCGAGTCGGTTACCTATGAGGGCGTTGGCAGTACCAAGAGATGGGAGAGGCTTGAGAGTTATGGGCCAAAGTTCGTGGAGAACATCACCCAGGCGGTTGCCAGGGATATCCTGATGTATGCTATGAGAACACCTCGGCACTGTAGCATAGTGGCACACGTCCATGACGAGCTGATTATAGAAGCCGACCAAAGGATGAGCCTTGATGCGGTCTGTGAGCAGATGGGAAGGACACCACCTTGTTACTCAGAGCAGATGGTTATGAATGTGATTTTTATAAAAAAGATTAAATATATGGGATTCGATTAAGCCTGATTCTTCGCATATGGTCAGAAGGGATTTTCCTTCTGACTATATTTTTTTTAGGAGGAATTCGACTATGAACGAATTACTGAAGATCAATTATGACAGAGAGCGTCCTACTGTGAGTGGACGGGATTTGCACATGGCGCTGGGTATTGGTACTAAGTATGCAGACTGGTTCAAGCGTATGTGTGAGTACGGTTTCTGTGAGGGTACCGATTATGAAACTCGCTACTCAAATTTGAGTAGCAAGTCACATGGTGGTCAAAATAAGGCAGACCACCAGCTTTCCATCGATATAGCAAAGCAGCTCTGTATGATTCAGCGTACCGATATCGGCAGACAGTTCCGTCAGTATTTCATCCAGGTTGAAGAGGCTTGGAATACACCTGAAGCAATCTGGGCGAGAGCCATGCAGATGGCTAACCGCACCATAGATAATCTGAAGAATCAGTATGAGATGCTTCAGTGCACAGTGGCTGTTCAGAATCAGCAGATTGCTGAGATGAGTCCGAAGGCAAGCTACTATGACATTGTCCTTCAGTGTCCGGATATGGTGCCTATCTCCGTTATCGCAAAGGACTATGGTTGGAGTGCTAACCGCATGAACAGGTACTTGGCAGATAAGGGTGTGCAGTATAAGCAGGGAAATATCTGGCTTCTGTACCAGAGATATGCTGACAGAGGGTACACCAACACCAAGACATTTGCCACTCCTGCTACTGATGGTACCATGCATAACCATGTTCACACTTACTGGACTCAGGCAGGTCGGCTCTTTATCTACGAACTGTTGAGAGCCGATGGCATCGTCCCTTGTATTGAACAGGGGGTATAACGGATATGAAGAATGCAGATAAGGCAATCTGCAACGAGAAGAAGGCTGCTAAGAAGGCGGCCTTCAGACCTCTCGTGTATATATGCAGCAGATTCGCCGGTAATGTAGCTGTTAACACAGAGAGGGCAAAGGAATATTGCAGGTTTGCTCTTTCAAATGAGGTTTGGGTATTCTCCGATGGCGAGATATCCGCTGGGATGAAGGCAGAGATAAGCACCGCCCGGATGTGGCATCAGACTATAAGGCGTTTTAATGAGAACTGCGAGGAGGTTTCTTCATGATAGATTTCACACTTTTTACGGCAGACAGTGCTGGTGACAGTGCCAACTGCCTGTATGCCAATAAGGTACATATCACGGATATGGCATCGTTCAAGCAGGCAATTAAGCTTGACCATGTATGCGCTACTTATAAGAACAATTACCGCAGCAATGACAATTTCCTTGAAACCGATGTGCTACCTATGGACTGTGATAATGACCACTCGGATGAACCGAAGGACTGGGTGTATCCATTGGATGTAGCCATGGCATTTCCTAAGTGTACTTTTTTGGTCAGCTACAGTCGTAACAATATGAAGGTCAAGGGTGGCAAGTCTGCCAGACCAAGATTTCATGTGTATTTCCCTATAATCAGAATGACAGATGGCAAGGCATATGCCGAGCTTAAGAGAAAGGTGCAGCAGGTATTTCCGTATTTTGATGCTGAAGCCATGGGGGAGTCCCGTTTCCTTTATGGCACAAAGGCACCAGATGCAGAATACTACGATGGCAATGGTGATTTGGTGGAATTCCTGACCCGTGATGATTTCGCTGACTTCGATGCTCTTACGGAAGAAATTCAGGAAGGCAGCCGTAACAGCACCATGAGCCACATTGCAGGCAAGATTATCAAGCGGTTCGGTGCTACGGATGAGGCGCATAACCTCTTTCTTAAGGCTGCCGAAAAGTGCAATCCTCCTCTTTCGGATGAGGAACTGGCAAGAATCTGGCGGTCAGCATCAAAGTTCGGTGTTAAGGTATCAGGGCAGGAAGGATACATTGCTCCTGAGATTTATAATTCTGACTGCACACTCCGCCCAGAGGATTTCTCTGATTTGGGGCAGGCTGTGGTAATGGCAGAAGCCTATAAAAATAAGCTCTGCTATACGCCATCAACAGATTTCCTGGTCTACAACGGTGGCTTTTGGGAGGAATCAGCTCCAATGGCTCAGCGTGTTTCGCAGGAACTGACAGACCGTCAGCTTGAGGAAGCCGAAAAAGAGATAGACAGGCAGACAGATGAGATGAAGAAAAACGGAGCCATGGCTATTATTCAGGCAGTGGGAGAAAAGAAAGCAGTAGCAGCCTTTAATCGTGCTCAGGTCAGGTCTTATGAGCTTCTTTTGAATGCACAGAATTATAAGAAGTATGCCATTAAGCGCCGTGATACCAGACAAATTGCAGCCGCATTAAAGGAAGTACGTCCTTGGGTCAATATTGATTTAGGAAAACTTGATACAAACGAATTCCTGCTGAACTGCCCATCTGGGACATATGATCTTCGCAAGGGTGTCGGTGGAGTTAAGGAGCTTGACCCAGAGGACTATATCACAAAGCAGACAGCCGTAGACCCGTCACAGGAGGGAGAGGTGCTGTGGCAGGATGCTTTGAAACTGTTCTTCCAGGAGGATAACGAGTTAATTGAGTATGTTCAGAAAATCGTAGGCCTTGCTGCAATAGGCAAGGTCTATGTTGAAGCTCTCATCATTGCTTATGGTGAAGGCAGGAACGGTAAGAGCACTTTCTGGAACGTAATCTCCAGGGTGCTTGGCACATACAGCGGCAATATCTCTGCGGATATGCTGACGGTCAGATGCAGAAGAAATGTAAAGCCAGAACTGGCTGAAGCAAAGGGCAAGCGTATCCTTATTGCCGCATAGCTGCAGGAAGGTATGAGGCTTAACACATCCAACGTAAAGCAGCTGTGCTCTACAGATGAGATTGCAGCTGAGAAGAAATATAAGGCACCTTTTGCGTATACTCCAACTCATACACTGGTACTTTATACGAACCACTTGCCGAAGGTCAGTGCCTTGGATAAGGGTACCTGGCGGCGGCTTATCATCATTCCTTTTGGAGCCAACATTGAAGGCGCATCAGACATCAAGAATTATGGTGACTATCTCTTTAAGAATGCTGGCGGTGCAATCCTCAAATGGATTATTGATGGTGCAGAGAAAATCATCAGTGAGAGGTTCAGTATCACTCTGCCTGAGAAGGTAAAGGCAGCAATTGATGGCTACAGGAGCAACAATGACTGGATGGGTGCATTTATTGATGAACGCCGTGAGGTAGACCCATCATATGAAGCACCATCCGGGGAGTTCTATAACGAGTACCGCGCCTACTGCATCCAGATAGGTGAGTATGTGAGGAGTTCGGTAGACTTCTATTCTTCACTTGAAGCCTATGGTTTTACAAGGCATAGAAAGAAAAAGGGCAGATTTATTATAGGCATAAGATTAAAGCCTGAGTTCAATTAATCGTGGTGGTGTATGTGTGACACCTAGATAACTATATTATTAAATAT
>DAVZJH010000071.1:0-11233 GCA_052272885.1 Anaerovibrio sp.
CGACACGCTTGGTAAGACAGATAGTTTGCTATTTTTTTACTGACTAATAGCTCTTCTTACTACATCGTAATCAGAATCGTTGGCCTGAACAAAGCCATCAATATGAGCAGCCTCCATAGCGGTGCCACACTCGCTATTGCCAGTACGAACTCCCTCAAAGCCCTTGGTCAGAGTTTCAACTACATCCTTTGGCAAAGCTGGTGCTGCGGCAATAGCATCCTTTGGAATAGGATCTGTCATAAAGATGATATCCAAATTAGCCGCTGCCTTCTGGCCAGCAGCATCAAAGGCCTCAGAATAGGTTGCGCCAGCCTGAACCTCACCGCTGATAACCGCATCAATAACCTTGTTATGGCTGCCTAGGAAGCTGGTGCTGCTAAAGAAATGCTCTGGATCCTTGCCATTTTCCAGCAGCGCTGCCCTAGGATATACATAACCAGAAGCTGATTTCTTATCAACAAAAGCAAAGCTCTTGCCCTGCAAATCATTAATGCTCTTAATACCGCTACCCTTTTTGGCAATAATATAGCCTGTATAGGAGGTATTATTGTTTACCTTTGGTGTTACCAATGGCTGTAAATTAGTGTCCTTCTTGGCAGAAACATATGCAGCTGGAGAGAACCAGCCAATATCAGCCGTACCGTTTCTCAAAGCTCTGCCCAAAGCATCATAATCATTTACAATAATAGTTCTGGCCTTGTAGCCAGCATCCTTGGCCACCTTGGCCAAAATAGGCATATAGGTCTTTCTGATAATGTCCGGAGCTGTAAATGGATTTACCGCAAAAATCAGCTCATTTGACTTCTTGAAGGCTACTGCAGCCTCCTGCAGTCTATCTGCTACAGACAGCAGGGAGCTGGCATAATTATTAAGCCCATCCATGTTGTTAATCTGATGACCAACACTATCATTTGTTTCCCTGGTATGAGCCGCAATATCCACAGTGGCCTGACCAATATTCTCAATAACCTTGGCCATTTCACCAGTGGTATCCCGCTGCTTGGTAGACATATTGCTGAGATTGTCTACAACATTTTCAATGGTGTGAATATTCTTCACCATCTCAGACATAGCATTGGCAGATTCTCCAGCCATAGTTTCTACAGACTGGAGTCTGTCACTGCCCTCTCGCATGCTCTTAGTTACACCAGCGGTAGTGCCAGTAATTTCGTTAACAATTGCCTCTATTTCCTTAGTGGTTTCCTCACTTTCAGCAGCCAGCTTGCGAACCTCCTCGGCTACTACAGCAAAGCCCTTGCCATGCTCTCCAGCCCGTGCAGCCTCAATGGCAGCATTCAGGGCCAACAGATTGGTCTGGCTGGCAATACCACGAATTTTCTCTACAAAATTAGCAATCTTCTCAGAAGCATTATTCAATTCATCAATATCATTTACGGCTGCCTGTACCACCTGACCTACATTCTTAATAGCCAAAGTAACCTCATTTACCTCGCGCTGATATTTTTCTACCAAAGAGGTAGAGGAATGGCACTGATCCATACTGGATTGAGCAGTTTCAGAAATATCGCTGGCTACGCCGGCAATTTCCATAACACCAGCGGAAGCCTCCTCCAGACTGCTGGCATTATTCTCAGATTTGGAGCTAATATCGTTGGACAAATCCCCCAGCTTTTTAAGAGCAACCTCAAACTGGTTAATTCCCCATACAACCTGCTGGGAAGCAAAAGCCATTTCCTCAGACAAGCCCAACAAATCCATATCTGAATGCTGTACCTTGGCAGGCTGTGGTGCTACTGGCACTGGAGCCTTCTGAACAGCAGGCTTCAAAACTGGCTTCATGGTAGGAATATTCCCTTCCTCCGCCACAATTTTGCTAATGCCTACAGCCCCCAATACAGCTGCTACCACTACAGCCAACAGGGCGCCACCAAATACTCCCACACCGGAAGCTGCCAAAGCACCTGCAATACAGCCAATAGCTGTACACAGTACATGACATAAAATTAACTTACCTTTCATAATCAATACCCCCACCTTTTTTTAAACAAATTGCATCCCTACAAATACTACCAAGCCTATTGAAGCACCTACAATGGAGCCATTCATCCGAATCCACAGTAAATCTGGCTCTGCCTTGTCATACACCAGACGATTTATCTGCTGATCCGTCATAGTTCCCAGCACATCATTGGTAATACTCCCCAATAACTCCTGGGCCTGCAAGGCTCCTCTCGCCGCCATTTGATAAATCAAACCATTTAATTCTCTCTGCAAGGTTTTATTGTTAGAAAGCAATGCTTCTGCTCTTTCCAGCAACTCCTCTACTAGCTGTACCAAATTTTCCTCAATAAAAGCATCAATTTGGCCATTCCGATTTAACAAACGCTCACAAACATCCCATCTCTCTGCATTATTCAACAAGACATCATTTAATTCCTGCTTAATAAGTAAATTTTTTTCATAAAAATCAAAAATTTTTTCCAGAGATTCTTGAACCTGGGCGTACTCTGCTGTATTTTCTTGCTGAATCCTTTCCATAAGCAAAATAGTTTTCTTCTGAATCAGTTCAGCAGCCTCATCCAAATTAATAATATTGGCAGACTGAGCAAAGCCAGCCATCATCATAGCCATAGGTCCTTGCAGCTTGGAATCAACATATTCCTCCAAACCATTTTTTACTCGTTGGTAAAATTCCGGATTTTTGGCAAAATCATAAAACGCTCTGATAGCATAATCTGAAATAGGTCTCAGGCTTTCAGCCTTTAACTCAAAAGCTGAGCTTCTACTCAGTGCTCCATCAGGCAGCCTGCCATGCTTACTCAGCCACAGGGGCAGCCTGGTTAATAGCCAGCCAGATAGCAGCTGCTTGGTCTGGGCTCTTCCCAGCCATGCTGCCAACATATTGGCAAAATCAATTCGCCTTATCTTTTTTATCAGGCTTTTTCTGCCAAAGAACTCCTGTTGCAGCATTCGTCCAGTAGCCTCAATAAATGACTGCCGGCGTCTTGGCAAAATAGCTGTATGCCAAGGAAATCCCAAGGGCTTTTCAAAAAGAGCTGTCACTGCAAACCAGTCAGCAATACCACCTACCAAAGCCGCCTCGGCACAGAACAAAAAGCCTTTAGCATAGACATTATCCCTATATTGAATGTTTATGCACAGTGCAAAGCAAAAGATAGCTGCTGCTGCCAACAGGGTTTTATCAGCCTTATTCCAATTTTTCCACATCATGGCCACAACACCTGCCCTGCTAAATACACAATTGCATAAAGTCCCATGCCCACTAAAGAGCCTATCACAGAACCATTTATACGAATCATTTGCAAATCATCTGCAACCTTGGCCTCAGTAAACTCCACCAGCTCCTTATCTGATAGCTGGCCCAGTCTTTCTTCAATCATATGAGTAATAATATCATGATGCTTTCCCAGCTCATCAGCCAGCCATTTTTTTAGCCAGCTATCTGCCTGCTGCTGCCAAGCAGTATTTACCAAAAATTGCTGCAGATATCCCTCTGCCCAAGCCACCAGCTGACGGGATAAGGCTCCCTTAGACAAAAGACTTTCTAATACATCCTGCAGAATGGTTTGTAGTCTTTCCTCTGTCAGCTTTTCAGCCATCATCTGAGCTAATAGCTGAACCACATTATCCTTTTGAGATAGCTGTTTTAGCTTATCTGACAGCCAATCAACAGCCTGAGCCTCTCTAGCTGGATTTTGTGACAGCTCTGACAGCCAGTGAGCTATTTTATCTGATAGCTGGTCTGCCAGCTTATCGCCTGACAAGCCCAATAGGCCTATAACAAAGGCTCTGCTGGTAACAGCATTTCCATATTCTGTCAGCAGCTCCTCCATATATTCTGCCAACAGCTGCTTTAGCTTCTGGTCCTTCAACAACTGCTCCAGACCTTCTGCCAACACATACAACAACCGTTTAGACTGTTCCTCATGGGACAGGCCT
Organism: Anaerovibrio sp.; assembly: GCA_052272885.1. Taxonomy (GTDB): domain Bacteria; phylum Bacillota; class Negativicutes; order Selenomonadales; family Selenomonadaceae; genus Anaerovibrio. The sequence goes on from DAVZJH010000071.1 coordinate 3,922, forward strand.
GCCAGCATTTCCCCTGCCATAGACTCCAACAGATCATTTGTAAGTATATTCTTCATATGAGGAGCCATAAGCTTAGCCATAGCCTCCGCAGAAAGTTCCTGCTCCATTTGTACAGCTATCTTCTCTACATGAGGCATCAGCTTTTCCTGACCGTACTTTCTAACAAAAATTGTTAAAAATTCTCCTAAGTCCTGCTGATTGACAAATTTCATTATGTTTTCCGTAGCCAGCAAATCATTGGCAGCAAAATCTACCACCGCCTGCATAATACGCTGACGATTACGGATAATAATCTCAGTTCTATAGGAAATTCCCAAAGGCTTTCTAAACAAAGCTGTTATGGCAAACCAATCAGCCAAGCCACCAATGGTGGCTGCCAAAAAGCCATTATGCACCATTCCGCCCAGAAAGCCTGTCTGAGCCAGACCAGTTGTACCAGCAGCTCCTGCAATACTTACCGCCAGTGCCGCTGTAGCTTTATATTTTTTCTTCATAAATTATACAATCACGCTTTCTTTCGGTCAGCATTCTGCATATTAGGATTTTTCTCCTTGGCCACAGACAGCATCAGCTTCAAACGATTCAGCTGATTTACCTCGCTGGCGCCAGCATCACAATCTATAGCTAATATATTAGCCTCTTTGTAATGTTTTCGCAAGCTATGAATAACTCCCTTGCCAGTAATATGGTTTGGCAGACAGCCAAAAGGCTGCAAGCATACCACATTTGGCACCCCATGACGAATCAGCTTCACCATTTCTCCTGTAAGGAACCAACCCTCACCAGCCATATTACCCAAGGAAACATGCTCCTTCGCCAAGGCAGCAATCTCTCCTATGGTATGAGGCGGCAAATAACGCTTGCTGTGCTTCATAGCCTTCCTAACAGGACGGCGATAGAACTCCATCAGCTGAATAAACATCTGAGCAATCAACTTGCTTTTCAGCTTGCCATCTAAAAGCTCCCTTTTCACCACAGCATCATAGGCTGAATACATAAAGAAGTCCACGAAGTCAGGCATAACCACCTCGGCCCCTTCCTCCATAAGCACCTTCTCAATATTATTATTAGCTACAGGATGATATTTGGCCAAGATTTCTCCCACAATACCAACCTTTGGCTTCCACATATTTTCATCAATAGGTATGGCCTCAAAATCCTGTACTATGGCCTGAATATTTTGGGAGAATCGCCGATAGCTAGTCTTTTCCCTAGACAATTCCTCCTTACACCTTGCCATCCAACGGTCATAAATCTGTTGAGTTTCGCCCTTGTTTAGCTCATAAGGCATGGTGCGGTTCTTTACATTCATAAGAACATCACCATATACAGCTGCCTTAATAGCCTCTATCAAGCTTTCCCTGGTAAAGCTAAAGGCATCTGTTTCCAAGCCCCAGCAAGCAAATACCGGCACCTGAGGATAACCTGCATCCTTTAAGGCCATGCGCAAAACATTCATATAATTAGTAGCACGACAGGCCCCGCAGGTCTGGAACAGCATAATGGATGTATTATCTGGATCACACATACCGCTTTTCAGGGCATTCAACAGCTGACCAATAACCACAATAGCAGGATAGCACATATCGTTATGCACATATCGCAAGCCTACATCTACAGCAGATCTAGGCATTGGAGGAATCACCACATTATAGCCATATTTTTGCAGCACCGGCCCAAATAGCTCAAAATGAATTGGAGCCATCTGAGGAGCCAAAATAGTGTGACGACGTCTACACTCCTCTGTAAAATGAGGTCTATCTGGTATCTCCAGTGTCTGATACTGCACCGGCTTACGACGAGCCAAAGCGGCAATCAAGGAACGAAGTCTTATACGAGCCGCTCCCAGATTACTTACATCATCCAGCTTTATCATAGTATAAATCCGTTGGTGATCCTCCAAAATGGATTTTACCTGACCTGTGGTAATAGCATCCAAGCCACAACCAAAGGAGCTGAACTGTATCATGGTTACATTGTTATGCTCTGCCACAAAATGAGCTGCATGATACAATCTGGCATGGTAGCTCCACTGGTTGACAATTTTTAGTGGCTCTGAATGCACAGACATATGATATACTGCATCCTCAGAAATAATAGGCAAATCATAGGACTGAATCATCTCTGGAATACCGTGATTAATCTCCGGATCCATATGATATGGACGACCAGCCAGCAGGATAACATGACGCCCTTGAGCCTCCGCCTCCTGGAGAATCTCCTGTCCCTTGTGGCGAACTTCCTGACGGTAGCTCTCTATCTCCTGATAGCCTGCCTCACAGGCGGCCTCAATATCCTTTTTGCTGATGCCCTCTCTTTTTCCCAGCTCCTCGTACATTCTCTTAACCATACGCTTAGGACTGTGTATAGGCAGAAAAGGCTGGATAAAATCAATATTTTCCTCAGCCAGAATATCCATATTGCCCCGAATATTCTCCGCATAAGAGGCTACTACTGGACAGTTAAAATGATTGGCAGAGGCGTTGGCCTCGTCCTCCATATTGTAAGGCAAACAAGGATAGAAAATCTTTTTGATTCCCTTTTCCACCAAATCCATAATATGGCCATGAGCCAGCTTGGCAGGATAGCAAAGAGAATCAGAAGGCACTGTAGCCATACCCTTATAATACATTTGGGCAGAGGATTCCCCTGAAAGCACTACCTCATAACCCAGCTTAGTAAGAACTGTAAACCAGAATGGATAGTCCTCATACATATTCAGCACCCGAGGCAAACCCATTTTGCCACGGGGGGCATTAGCTAATGGCTGATAGTGATTGAACAATCTATCGTATTTAAACTTATAAATATTCTGTACTGTAGCCTTCTTTTTCTGCTGACCAGCACCTCGCTCACAGCGATTGCCAGTAAAATACCTGCCTCCATCAGGGAAATTCTGAACTGTTACCTGACAGGCATTACCACAGCCATGGCAGCGGAAGGATTTGGTTGTAACCTTAAAGCTCTCCAGCTCCTCCGCTGGCAGAATAGAGGATTTTTTCTGACCAGATTCCAAAGCCAGAATGGCAGCACCATAAGCCCCCATCAAACCGGCAATATCCGGACGAATAACATTTTTGTGCAGCAGCAGCTCCATAGAACGCAGTACCGCATCATTGTAGAAGGTACCACCCTGTACCACAATATTGGCCCCTAGAGTGGAAACATCCTTTAGCTGCATTACCTTAAACAGGGCATTTTTTATAACCGACAAGGCAATACCAGCAGAAATATCTCCTACCTGAGCTCCGTCCTTCTGAGCCTGCTTTACCTTGGAATTCATAAATACCGTACATCTAGTTCCCAAATCCACAGGAGCCTGAGATGTTAAAGCCTTGGCCGCAAATTCCCCAGCAGTCATATTCAGACTCTGGGCAAAATTCTCAATAAAGGAGCCGCAGCCTGCCGAGCAAGCCTCGTTAAGAATAATACTGCCAATGCTTCCCTTATGCACATAGAAGCATTTCATATCCTGACCGCCAATATCAAGCACAAAGGACACATCTGGACAGAATTCCTGAGCAGCTCGCAGATGAGCAAAGGTTTCTACCTCTCCATCATCAGCATGTAAGGCAGCCTTCACAATAGCCTCGCCATAGCCTGTGGTAAATACCGAGGCGATATAGGTATCCTTATTCATGGCCTTGTAAAGCTCCTTTAGCTCCCCAATAACGGTCTGGAGAGGAGAGCCATGATTACTGCCATAGGATGTATATAATAGCTCCTTATTGGAGCCAATAACAGCCAGCTTGGCTGTAGTAGAACCAGCATCTATTCCTACATAGACAGGACCATGATATTCTGACAGCTGTGCCTGTGGCACCTTGTCCTTGTCATGACGAGCCTTAAACTCTGCATAGGCCTCCTGATTTTCGAACAGCACAAAATCTGCCTCCCGTTTCTGGGATGCAATTTCCTGCTCTGTTTTGGCTATGCTGGTATGAATCTGTTCCATAGTAACCGGTTTTGCTTCCTCACCCAGGGCTGCACCAACGGCTACAAAATAATTACCATCCTGAACCTCAACAATATGCTCCTTGTCCAGTTTCAGGGTTTCAATAAAGCGTTTCTTTAGCTCTGGCAGGAAATGAAGGGGGCCGCCCAAAAAAGCTACATGTCCATCAATAGGACGTCCCTGAGCCAGATTGCTGATGGTCTGATTAACCACCGCCTGAAAAATTGACAAGGCAATGTCTGCCTTGGAGGCACCATCATTCATTAAGGCCTGAATATCTGTCTTGGCAAAAACACCACAGCGGGAGGCAATGGTATATATCTCCTTACCCTTGGCTGCTAGGGCATTCAAGCCGGGGGCATCTGTAGACAGCAGAGAAGCCATCTGGTCAATAAAGGAGCCTGTACCACCAGCACAAACACCATTCATTCTCTGCTCAGGTGCCTCACCAAAATAAGTTACCTTGGCATCCTCGCCACCTAGCTCCACCACAGTATCAGTATGAGGTATCAATTCCTTCACTGCCGTAGCACAGGCAATAACCTCCTGTACAAAAGGCAAACCAATACGCTCCGCAATACCCATGCCAGCAGAACCAGTCATAGCCAGAGAAAAACTCTTTTCCTTGACAACATTTTCCAATGCTGCCAGATTTTCCTTCAACACAGTGTTGATTTCCGAAAAATGACGAGCATATTTCTTGTAAATAAGCTCACGTTCCTTGTTAAGAACTACTACTTTAATCGTGGTTGAACCGACGTCGATTCCCACACGCAAAAGAGAATTCAAAATTGTCACCACCTGAGAAAACTTATCAAAACTGTCCAGAAAGGAGGATTTTCACCTGCTTCTTCCCTAACAGATATTGTGTAAAAAATGCAGCCTTAGTCTAAAGTCTATGCATGACATTTATACATCTAAAGCAACACATACTCTATCATATTATAATAAATAAGTAAGAAAAAAACAAGAAAATAGACCGCTACTTATTTTCATAGCGGTCTATAACACATATGCATACAAGCTTAATCAATTTTCAAAATTGCCATAAAGGCTTCCTGTGGCACGTCTACCCGGCCTACAGATTTCATGCGCTTCTTGCCTTCCTTCTGCTTCTCCAGCAGCTTGCGTTTACGGGAAATATCACCGCCATAGCATTTGGCCAATACATCCTTACGCATAGCCCGCACATTTTCTCTGGCAATAATCTTGTTGCCAATGGCAGCCTGAATCGGAATCTCAAACATCTGCTGTGGAATAATCTCCTTCAGCTTGGCGGCCAGCTGACGACCTCTGGAGGCAGCATTATCCACATGAACAATGGTAGACAGGGCATCCACTGGCTCTCCATTCAACAAAATATCCAGCTTTACCAGCTTAGCCTGCTGATAATCTGCCAGTTCATAATCCAAGGAAGCATAGCCTCTGGTGGAGGATTTCAGCTTATCAAAATAATCGTAGATAATCTCACTAAGAGGAATATGATAAACAATCATAACTCTGTTTACATCCAAATAGTCCATACCCTTGAAATCTCCCCGCTTGGCCTGAGAAATTTCCATAACCGCCCCTACAAAATCATTAGGAACGATAACTGTAGCCTTTACATAAGGCTCCTCAATAAAATCAATGGTAGTTGGATCTGGCAAATCAGATGGGTTATCCACCTTGACCATTTCCCCATCGGTTTTGTGCACATGATAGATAACACTAGGTGCAGTGGTAATCAGCTTTAGATTGTACTCTCGCTCCAAACGCTCCTGGACAACATCCATATGCAAAAGCCCCAAGAAGCCGCAGCGATAACCAAAGCCCAAAGCAATAGAGGTTTCTGGCTCAAAAACCAAAGCCGCATCATTCAGCTGCAGCTTCTCCAAAGCATCCTTTAGATTATCATAATCCGCACTATCCACAGGATAAAGACCGCAATAAACCATAGGGGTAACTCCACGGTAGCCAGGCAATGGTTCCTTAGCTGGGTTCATACTATTGGTAACAGTATCGCCTACTCGAACATCCGCCACCTGCTTCAAGGAACCTGCCAAATAGCCTACAGAGCCTGGCCCCAATGCCTGCAGTTCCATAGGAGCCGGACGGAAGCAGCCAATTTCCGTAGCCTCAAAGGTTTTACCAGTCGCCATCAGCTTCAGCTGACTGCCTTTTTTAATCTCGCCATCCATAACGCGAATATGAGCAATTGCGCCCTTATAGGAATCAAAATAGGAATCAAAAATAAGAGCCTGCAACGGCTTGCTGCTATCTCCCTTTGGCGCAGGGATTTTTTCTACAATAGCATCCAGAATTTCCTCAATGCCCTGACCAGTCTTAGCAGAAGCCAAAATAGCCTCAGAGGCATCCAAACCAATAACATCCTCAATTTCCTGCTTTACTCGCTCTGGATCTGCACTAGGCAAATCTATTTTGTTAATAACAGGAATAATCTCCAAATCATGCTCCAAGGCCATATATACATTGGCCAAAGTCTGAGCCTCCACTCCCTGAGCCGCATCCACGATTAGCAATGCACCCTCACAGGCAGCCAAGCTTCTGGATACCTCATAGGTGAAATCCACATGGCCCGGAGTATCAATCAGGTTCAGACAATACATCTCCCCATCCTTGCCCCGATAATCCAAACGAACTGTCTGAGCCTTGATGGTAATGCCTCTTTCCCGTTCCAAATCCATATTGTCCAATACCTGAGCAGACATTTCCCGTTTGGTCAAGGTACCAGTATATTCAATCAATCTATCTGCAATAGTTGATTTGCCATGATCTATATGGGCAATAATAGAAAAATTACGAATTTTCTTGGTGTCCATCTATATCTTCTTCCTCTCAAACACACTTACAAACCATAATATTATAGCATGGAAGAATATTTTACCGCAACTACTAAAAAAGAAGTTGCATTTTTCCTTGCTTCATGCTAAAATAGGCAGGTATTGAACTTTCAAGGGGGTGAATTAATTGCCAAATATTAAATCTTCTATTTTGAGTGTAAAGACTGACGCAAAGCGTCATGCAAAGAATCTGGCTGAGAAGTCCCGTGTTCGCACTGCTTCCCGCAATGTATTGGACGCTGTTGAGGCTGGCAACGCTGATGAAGCAAAAGCCCTCCTTACTGTCGCTTGCAAGACTATCGATCAGGCTGCTGCAAATCATGTATATCACAAGAATGCAGCAAACCGCAAGAAGTCTCGTTTAGCTCGCAAAGTTAACGCTTTAGCTAAATAATTTGCATGAGAAATAAAGACCTGTTCTCTTCTGAGGGCAGGTCTTATTTACTTTAACAATGTATAAAATCATACGAATCGTTATTTGATTATAACCCCTGGATTATTCAAAGAAAATGAT
>DAVZJH010000072.1:0-11159 GCA_052272885.1 Anaerovibrio sp.
TACTCCCATATCGCCATTAATAGTGAATAAGATGTATTCGGCAAATCAGAATTTATACTTCATCCCTTTTTCTGCAGCTGCTTTCCCATGCGTTCTCCATAGGTTACAAACAGCTCCCTAAAGTCCTCAATATTCTGACTCATCCCCACAGGCCCCAAATGAATCACCGGCTTGCCATAAGAACTCCCTCCAGAATAAACCATCATCCCCATAACCATCATAAATATCAGCATTTCCTTAATGGCATTCTCTGCTCCACCATGAATATACTGCTCTGTAGCAAAGGCTCCTCCCAGCTTACCAGCCAACCCCAATTTTCTTACATTAACCTCCAGCCAATTCTTCATTTTGCCAGTTACAGAAGCCATATAGGTTGGAGAACCAAATATAGCCATATCCACATCTGTTACATAATCAAAATCCACATTGTCAATATTGAAGCACCGTACCTCAATATCTCCTGCCTTCTTCAAGCCCTCAGCAATAAAGCCAGCTGCTTTTTCTGTAGTATTAGTTCTTGAATCGTAAATAATTGCTGCTTTCATATTCTTCCTCCTAAATTCTATCCCTTCATTTAACCAAATGAGTATAAATAAATCCCTCTCTTACCCCGGAGTCACTGTAGGTAATCTGCTGACACTGAAAATGCTCTGTCAAAACCTTGGCAATAACCATGCCTGGCACTATAGTATTTATTCTATCAGGTACCTGCTTCATCAGCAACACAGCATCCTCATAGCCAATCTCCTCCAGCTGACAAAAATGCTGTATCATTTTCTCTAAAGCCCCTGCTTCCATAACCAAATTTTTTCTTTCACAATTATAAATGCCATTATAAAGAGCGCAGGTCCCCTTAAAGGTCCCCCCAATGCCCAGCAACATCTTACACCTAATAGAAGCAAAAGACTCCGCCCCTGCCAGAATTTTCTTAGCCTGTTCCTCTATAAGCCTAACCTCAAATTCATTAGACAATGTAACGCTGCAATACTTGGTACGAAAATCTAAAGACCCCATAGGCAGACTTATTTTATCTACAATCTGACCATTTTGAAAGGCTACAAGCTCGGTACTAGCTCCACCAATATCTGCCAGCACTCCATCCTGCTCCTTGATACTGTGAACAGCTCCTACAAAATCATATTGAGCCTCCATATCCCCAGAAATAACCTCCACCTGTATTCCTGTACGGCGGATAATCTCAGCCACTGCCTCCTGGCTGTTTTGGCAATTGCGCAAAGCAGCTGTAGTAAAGGCATCGATATTGGTAATATGAAAAATCTCCAAAAAAGCCTTAAATTCAAAAAGTACCTCACATACCTTGTCAATGCCTGCCTGACTCATGACATTATTTTCCAGATATGCGGCCAGACCTACCATATGTTTTTTCTTCATCAAAAAATCTATTTGCTGTCCCTTAATATCATATATGGCCATGCGAATAGTATTAGAGCCTATATCAATAATGCCGTGAATCATGACAAATCCCTCCAAAAATTATTATGCTTTTCTATATTCGCTATAAAATAAAAATATCCTTTTACCTACACAAAAAAATTAAAAATTATATACATATACATCTATTTTATCGGCCACCTCGTTATAACCAATTGCACTATTTGTAATTGTCATAAAAATGACAAAAAATTATCTATATTTATATATAAAAACAACTTGCACAAATGTAAAAAATATGATAACATAATTTTGGGTGAAGCGTTGTGGGGACAACGCGTTGTACATACTCTCCTGAGTTTTGTACAGGTGGCAGATGAGGTTGATGCAAAAGGAGCGACGATCGGTTGTCGCTCCTTTTGTATTTCAGATTTTTTCTGTTCAAATTTACCTCAATCTGTGTTAAAATAAAATATATACTTTGCAACGTAAATTTATGTAAGGCAGGTGATTCCTATGGCAAACCAAATATTTGCATTGGTAGGACCATATGCTTCCGGCAAAACTACTTTGATTTCCAAACTCATGGACTTGGGTGTTCACTATATTCCCGTTTATAGCACCAGTGATGCTATGCGCCTAAAAAAAGACAAGAGGCTGGTTAACTTTGTTAGTAAATCTGCCTTTTCCCAAGGTGATTGGATGGTCAAGGTAGCTTATAAGGGAGATTATTACGGCATAAAAAAACAGGATATGCTGGATTCCATCAAGAGCAACCGAATAAGTGTAACCCTTTTGGATCAAAATGGTGTTAAGCAGCTGGCTAAGCTCATGACTGCACATCTAAAAACTGTATATCTTATGACAGATTATGTCAGTCTGGTGGATAGAATGCTGCGTCTAGGCCTTAACAATACAGATATGAAATATCATCTAGAATATGCAGAATCCAACAACGAATTTAATTTCTGGAAATCTGCAGATTATATTATCAAGAACACCACTGATATTGATACTGCCTTTAATCAGCTTATGGCGATTATGGGACTGTCAGTGAATGCTACCGCAGAAACCATTCAGAAGCTAAACCATATACCTAAAAAATAATAATCCATCAAAAAACTGGAAGCCGTCGCTTCCAGTTTTTTTTATTTTATTTTCCCATAGCCAGAGCCTGCTGCCGCAGTCTGGCAATTCTCTCCTGTGTTGGTGGATGAGTGCTAAACAGATTTATAAAGGTCTGCTTGCTGCCAGCCAAAGGATTGATAATGCACATATGAGCCGTAGAAGTGGTACTATGTGCCAGGGTTGGACCGTGCAGGGAATAATATTCTATCTTTTCCAAGGCATTGGCCAAGGCATTTGGATCGCCACAGATTTGGCCACCAGCCTTATCTGCCTCATATTCTCTGGAACGAGATATAGCCATCTGAATCAAGGCCGCAGCAATAGGGGCAATAACAATGGTCACAATCATGCCCAGGAAGCCGCCATTATCCTCATCATCAGAACGGCCTACACCGAAAATAGCCGCCCACTGAGCAATATTGGCAATAGTGGAAATAACACCGGCCATAGCAGCAGCTACACAGGAAATAAGAGTATCCCGATGCTTTACATGAGAAAGCTCATGAGCCAGCACACCGCCGATTTCCTCATAATCCAGAGTATTCATCAAACCAGTGGTAACAGCCACAGCTGCATGGGATGGATTACGTCCTGTTGCAAAAGCATTAGGGGCACCGCTGTTAACAATATATACCTTTGGCATAGGCAGCTCTGCATTGGCTGCCAGTCTTTCCACCAAGCCATACAGCTCCGGTGCACTATTTCCATCTACCTCTCTGGCATCATACATCTTGAGCACAATGCTGTCACTGAACCAATAGGTTACAAAATTGAAGCCCAAGGATATAATCAGCATCAGCATAGCTCCCCCGCGGCCTCCGAAAGCTCCGCCTACGGCTATCATAATACCCATAAGCAAAGCCATGAGAACAGTAGTCTTTAGCGTGTTCATAATATCATTTCTCCTTAAATTTCAACTTCTAACTACCCATGCTTGAAGTATAGCATTGATTTCTGAAAAAAGTCTAAAAATCAAAGTTTTCTAAAACCGAACAGTAAAATGAGACTTATTCAGTGGGAGCCTTAGCACCCGTTAGCATGGGGTAATATGTCAAAACTTAAATATCCAGATTGCGAACCAGCTTGGCATGCTCCTCAATAAACTGACGGCGTGGCTCTACCTTGTCACCCATAAGGATGGTAAAGAGCTCATCAGCAGCTTCAGCATCCTCCATGCTTACCTGCAGCATAGTTCTGCCCTCTGGGTTCATAGTGGTATCCCACAGCTGCTCTGGATTCATCTCACCAAGACCTTTGTAGCGCTGAATAGTAGCACCGTCTCTGCCTACCTCATCCAGCTTGCTGCTTAGCTCATCATCGCTATAGGTGTACCAATGCTTCTTGCCTTTGCGAATCTGATAGAGAGGTGGCTGAGCAATATAAACATGGCCATGCTCTACCAATGGCTTCATATAGCGATAGAAGAAGGTCAAAAGCAGAGTTCTAATATGAGCACCGTCCACATCCGCATCTGTCATAATAACAATCTTGTTATAACGCAGCTTGGATAAATCAAATTCATCACTGATACCGCTGCCGAAAGCAGTAATCATTGTACGAATTTCTGCGTTGGCATAGATTCTATCCAGGCGAGCCTTTTCTACGTTGAGAATCTTGCCTCGAATTGGCAAAATAGCCTGGAAACGACGATCCCGGCCCTGCTTAGCAGAACCACCGGCGGAATCACCCTCTACGATGAAAATCTCGCAATGCTCTGGATCCTTAACAGAGCAATCTGCCAGCTTACCTGGCAGGCTGCTTACCTCCAAGGCATTCTTACGACGAGTCAGCTCTCTAGCCTTGCGGGCAGCCTCTCTGGCTCTGGACGCCATAACAGCCTTGTCCAGAATCTTCTTGGTAATGTCAGGATGCTCCTCAAAATACTCATTAAGTCCCTCAGAAACAATGGAATCTACGATGCCTCGCACCTCAGAGTTACCCAGCTTGGTTTTGGTCTGGCCCTCAAACTGAGGCTCACGAATCTTCAAGCTGATAACACAGGTCAAGCCCTCACGAATATCCTCGCCACTGAGATTTCCCTGATTATTCTTGATAATATTATTCTTGCGGGCATAATCGTTACCTGCTCTGGTCAGGGCAATCTTAAAGCCTGCCAGATGAGTACCGCCCTCCTCAGTGTTGATATTATTAACAAAGCTATAAATATTTTCCTGATAGCTGTCATTGTACTGAAGGGCAATCTCCACCACAATATCATCCTTGGTACCATTAAAATAAATAGGTTCTGGATTCAGAACTTCCTTCTTCTTGTTGAGGTGCTGGACAAAGGAACGAATACCACCGTCATAATGGAAAGTTTCATTTTTGCCGGTACGCTCATCATGAAGATGGATAGTAATCTCCTTATTCAGGAAAGCCAGCTCCCGGAGACGATGCTTCAAGGTATCAAAGCTATATTCAGTAACAGTAAAAATTTCCTTATCGGGCAGGAAGTGTACACTGGTACCAGTTTCCTCTGTATCGCCAATAACCTTCATAGGAGAAGTGGTTACGCCCCGCTTAAAGGAGATGGCATGAATCTTGCCGTCACGCTTTACCTGTACATCCATATATTCACTAAGGGCATTTACAACAGAGACACCTACACCATGCAGACCACCAGAAACCTTGTAGCCATCGCCGCCAAATTTACCGCCGGCATGAAGCACAGTTAATACTACCTCTACAGCTGGTTTGCCAGTTTCATGAATATCTACAGGAATACCACGGCCATTATCAGTAACAGTAATGCTGTTGTCCTGATGAATGGTAACATTAACATCTGTACAATAACCTGCCAAAGCCTCATCAATAGAGTTGTCTACTACCTCATATACCAAATGGTGGAGGCCACGCTCTGAGGTACTGCCAATGTACATACCAGGACGCTTGCGGACAGCCTCCAGGCCCTCAAGAACCTGAATCTGATCGGCACCGTATTCACCATCTACAGCAGATACCTCGTTGCCCACATCTTCCAGATTAATTTTTACGCCGGTAGTATCTGGCTCCTCCTTTAGCTCCTGAATTTCATCAGGGGCCATATTGCCAAAATCCAAGGCTACCTGCTCCTTGTTTTCCTCTGGCTTTACATCTAAATTTTCTGTATTTTCCATGGACATATTCTAGCTTTCCTCCACACTATTAAATTCATATATTCCCTTACACATACGATCTGTACGTTTTTTCAAAGTTAAAGGGGCAATGGCCGAAATATAGGCCTTATCTGTAGTAATTACCAAGGCTCTGGGACTGCTTTCTGCTGCCAGATTTACCAATCTTTTTTCCTGAGCCAGCTTTTCCAGAAGTACTTTATTTTCCCCCTGAGCAAAATAGCTATAGTCAACAATACTAACAAGAGTATTGCTGTCTATGGACATATTGCCGCCAATAAATACAGGTATCACTTTTCCTTCTCCTTTGGCTGCTTATCCTGCTTACCTGTCATGCCTGGCACATAGCGCAAATCATAGCGCAGGGCATACAAGGTCTTTTGGATAACCTGCTCATTTAGCTGTTCCGGGGGAATGGAGCGATAAAGCATGACCAAGGTAATAGCATCCACACTGGTAGTATCACCGTAGCTTACTCTGGCTGCCAACCGCTGAATAAGATTACTGCGGGTAGCCTTAAATTCCTGCTCCGTACAGTTTTCTTCCTGAATAATATCACCATATTTACACCAGGGCATATCATAAAGCAGCTTCTGCAGCCGCAGCTCTCTGGCCTGTCGCAGCTTTCTCTGACAGCTTTGACAATATTTTTCTCCCGGTGGACACTGAGATTGGCAATTCTCTTGCTGGCACAGCTGCCAGCCGATTTGCTGGCGATATTTTCTCAGACGAAGAAAGTTCTGCCCCAGCTTTTCAAAGCTGGCAGCTAGCTCCTTGTTTGCTACATGACTGCAATCTCTGTGCAGATCCGCCAGCTCCTGCTGAGATAGCCTGATTTTTTGCAGCTCCCTGCCCACATCCGGCTTTTTAGACTCTACATGAGCAACAGCCTGAGCCTGTGGTGGCTGTAAATTGGTAAAAACCAGCTCCTGTACAAGCTTCTCACCAGCATATTTATTTATTTTGGCCTTAAGCTGGTACTCCATATATTTCAACTGCTCCGCCCAGGCAGGATGAGTAGTACGAATAAACAGTCTCTTAAATTCCAGCTTTACTGGCTTGGCATGGGCAGCAATATCCCTGCCTACAATCTCCTGCCAGTTATAAATAACCATGCGCTGCTTAAATTCATTGCCCAGCTTCATGCTTTTCAGCATTTCAGGAAAGATATTTCCTACCCGTTCCAACAGGCCATTACTGCGGGAATTGGATTCAGCCATTCTATCACACCTTATTTACTACCTTGACCTGGCCTGTCTCCACCTGGAAATAGGTTTTGAGAGGGGCCTGCTGAAAATATGCTTCGTCTGTAGCCGTTATCAAAGTCTGGATTCCTTCCCGCTCAATAAAGTTCAAAAGCTGCTGCCGCCTGCCAGCATCCAGCTCGCTCATCACATCATCCAGCAGAAGAACCGGATACTCTCCCGTTTCGGAACGAATAAACTCCAGCTCTGAAAGCTTCATGGATAATACAGCAGTACGCTGTTGTCCCTGAGAGCCAAAGCTTTTTAGATTTATGCCATTAACGGAAACAATAATATCATCTCTATGTGGACCTACACAGGTAACTCCTCGATAAATTTCCTCGTTATTTAAACCATGTAGCATTTCATTATACCATATTTCCAGATTTTCCGCTAGATAGCCATTTTCCATACCCTTAATATGATAGCTAAGGCTGAGATTTTCCTCATTGCCAGAAATCCGACGCTGCATCAAATTAGCCAGCATATTGAATTTTTGCACCGCCTCCAATCGTTTGGCGGTTATTTTGGCAGCACTGGCTGCCAGCTGTGGATTCCAAAATTCCAGCATACCAGCCTTGCTTTTTCCTTCACGAATTTCCTTTAAAAGAGAATTGCGCTGCTGTAACAATCTGTTGTAGGTAATAAGCTCACGATAATAGGCAGGACTAGCCTGAGAAATCTCCATATCCAGGAATTTTCGCCGCCCAGCTGGAGCCCCCTTTATCAAAAGCAAATCATCTGGGGCAAAAAGCACCACATTAAAGGCTCCTATAAGCTCCCGCAAAGGAATTTTCTGTCCATTATAAACAATAGTCCGGCGCTTGTCCCGACGAAAGGCAAAATCCAACTGATTTGCTACATCCAGCCGACTGAATCCAAGGGAAATACTGCCACCGTCAGCATTCCATTTAATCAGTTCCCCATCACTATTGCCACGAAAGGAACTGCCGCAGGCTGCATAGTACACAGCCTCCAAAATATTAGTCTTGCCCTGGGCGTTACAACCTATAAAGATGTTAAGAGCTGGCTGAAAAGCCAGCTCCAGTTCCTGATAGTTTCGATAGTTCACCAACTTCAGGCTGTTCACCCTCATAATTTATGCCTCGCTCTGC
The DNA here is from genome assembly GCA_052272885.1 of Anaerovibrio sp. Taxonomy (GTDB): domain Bacteria; phylum Bacillota; class Negativicutes; order Selenomonadales; family Selenomonadaceae; genus Anaerovibrio. Next base: position 7,993 of record DAVZJH010000072.1, read on the forward strand.
TCTACAGCTACCTGCCAGGAGCCTACACCCTCTATTTCTACAATATCCCCCTCATGGAGACGACGGCGGCGAGCTGTTTCAATATTGCCATTTACCTTGATGATTTCATCTTCCAGCATCAGCTTCACCTGACCGCCGGATTCCACAATACCAGCCCATTTTAACAGCTGATCCAGTTGAATATTTTCTGTATGAATTGTAATCTTTTCCATAAACTTTCTCCTTAGCCTTTAGCTTCTTACAGGGGTAACAATATAGGTGAAATATGGATCACTGGCGGTTCTAATAGCTGCAGAGCTAAGAGGACCATTCATGGACAGGGTAAATTCCTGCTCCTTAATAAGCTTCAAGGCATCATTTAGATAATCTGCATTAAAGGCAATTCTAATATCCTCACCATCAATTACAGCTGTACCATATTCCTCACCATTACCAATTTCTGGATTCATGGAGGAAATCTTTACCATGCCATTGGCAAATTCCAAGGTAACTACATTGTAGTCATTAGTACGTGAAATAAGAGCTACGCGGTCAATAATACCTCTGATTTCCTCAGTCTGCATGGTTATATTGGTCTTGAAATCCAAAGGCACAGCTCTGGCATAATCAGGATATTTGCCATCAATAAGACGAGAGGAAATATAAACATTATCCACCTCAAAGGAAATCTGGGTATTGCTGCAGCTAATGTTGACAGTTCTTGGCATATCGGATTGCAATACCTTGGAAAGCTCATTTAGCAGCTTGCTAGGAATAATCATTCTCTGATTACCGTGGAAATCTTCTAGTCTGTCAGATTTGATAGCCATACGATGGGTATTGGTGGCTACCATAGTTACCTTTTCCTCCTGCAGATCCATGAGACAACCGGTAAATACAGGACGAGCTTCATCAGCAGAGCAGGCAAAGCTGGTATAAACAATCAAATCCCGCAGGGTAACATCAGAAATTTGGAAATTATGCTGTCCCTCAAATTTAGTTACAGTAGGGTAATCCTCTGCTTCCATACTAAGAATGGAGAAACGGGAACGATTGGATTTGATGTAAATCATCTTTTCCTCAGCGCTGTATTCAATGTCAACTTCCTCACCAGGCAGACGACGAATAATCTCCTGAGCATACCGTCCAGCAAGAACTGCACTTCCTGCAATATTTACTTCCGCAGGGATATTGCAAATAATGCCCAGCTGATAATCTGTAGCTTGAAGAACAATCTGATTGTTTTCTGCCTTAATGTGGATACCAGAGAGGATTGGTGTTTGAGGTTTTGGGGATACGGCCTTCATTACAATGGATAAAGCCTGGACTATATCTGTTTTTTTGCACTTAAATTTCATGATATGCACATCCTTTAGTTATTATTACTCGTTTATTTTTTTAAAGTTTTAGTAGCCGTATTAGTAGGGGCTGTGGAAAAGTGGATAAGCTATGCTAAAGCTGATAGTTATCACAAGGTTCTTGTGTATAATCTGTTAATGAATTTTATTAAAAGAGGGAAGGTTATCCACATTATGCACAGGATAATCCTTCCCCTAATTTTATACACAATCCGTATACAGGAAAAATCACCTGTTATCCACATGGTTGTGTAGATAGTGAAACTTACATCTTTTCGATGCTCTTAATAAGCTCCTGAACGGTTTTATCTAACTGAATATTGGAGGTTCTGTCCTTGGCTATTTTTTTATAGGCATGGAGGACAGTGGTATGATCCCGGCCCCCAAAGAATTCGCCAATCTGAGGCAGGGAAGTATCTGTCAGCTCTCGGCAGAGATACATGGCAATCTGCCGAGGCAGGGCCAGACTCTTATTGCGCTTGCCGGAATTTAAATCTTCAATGCTAATCTTGAAGTGGGTAACAACTACTTCTCTGATTATTTCCAAGGTGATTTCCTTGGTAGTATTATCAGGGAAAATATTTTTTAGAGATTCTGCCACCAGCTCAGTAGTAATCCGGCTGCCGTTTAAGGAAGCATAGGCAACAACTCTGGTCAGGGCTCCCTCCAGCTCTCGAATATTGTTATCAATGCGGCCGGCAATATAAATCAAAGCCTCCTGAGGTACATCCAGATGCTCCAGCATAGCCTTTTTCTTTAGAATAGCGATACGGGTTTCCAGATCTGGTGCCTGAATATCTGCCAAAAGTCCGCTGGCAAAACGGGATTTGAGACGTTCCTCCAAGGTTTGAATTTCATGAGGAGGACGATCTGAGGACAGGACAATGGCCTTGTTGGATTGATAAAGGGCATTGAAGGTGTGGAAGAATTCTTCCTGAGTCTGAATTTTTTTAGTCAAGAACTGTACATCGTCTACCATAAGTAAATCAATGTGGCGATATTTCTGACGGAAAGCTTCAGTGGAGTTATCACGAATGGCATTAATCAGCTCATTGGTGAATTTTTCACAGGTAATATAAAGAACTCTTTTGGTAGGATCGTTTTTGAGAACCTCATGGCCAATGGCATGCATCAAATGGGTTTTGCCCAAGCCAACGCCACCATACATAAAAAGTGGATTATAGGTTTTGCCTGGCTCCTTGGCTACAGCCAGAGCCGCAGCATGGGCAATACGGTTAAAATTACCAGTAACAAAATTGTCAAAAACATATTTTGGATTCAGGGATGATGCATCTCCAGGAGCCACCTTGGAAAAGGTTTCCGAACGGCCAGTAAATTCTGGCTGTGGAGTATCAAAATCCAAATGTCCCTGGGGACTGTCCTCATGTACCTCGTCATGGTGGACATGAGTTGGAGGAGGTGGTGTTTCCACGGGATGATATTCAATCTGAATATTGATATCTCCCTCTAGATTCTGCATAAAATCCAGCTTATGGCAGGCTTCACGGCAGGCATCAAGGGTAAAATCCTTGTATTTATCCTCAAAAAATTTGACAATCACCGAATTGTCCGTGCTAAGAGTCAAAGTATTATTTTCAAAGGAAACAGGCGTCAGGGGCTTTAGCCATCTGTCAATTGCTCCGGGAGCAAGATTGATGGCTACCTCCACCAAAGCAGCCTGCCAAAATTCTTCCAGCTGTTTTTCTACCATAAGTTAACGACCTCACAAAAAAAATTATCCACTGATAAATAAATTTATCCACAACTGTGAATAAATTTGTGGATAAATGGGAAAAATAAGAAAGGAGCCAGTAAAAATTGCACCTTTCT
>DAVZJH010000073.1:0-10978 GCA_052272885.1 Anaerovibrio sp.
TTAGCACAGCTTCCCGCCACCTATAGAGGTGAGGGACATCGGACACCTCGTTATAGGGCAGGTGATTGAATTAGTGATGGATGGATTCTACTTCCCATTTTACAATAGCACCGGTATTGGCATCAATTTCATATTCATATTCTGTACCATTAGCAATAAATTCGATTTCATATACAGTGCGGCCATGCTCCCAGTCCTGCTTGACTTTGACAAACTGTACCTGGTCAGCGGTTTTGCCAGCATGGTTCAGGGCAATCTCCTTGGCCTGTTCTACAGAAATACTGTTAACCTCAACACTCTGGGCGGCAGAAATGTTGGTATCAAAGGTGGTAGTACCTAAAGTGCTAAAGGCACCAGCAGTTAAGGCTGCGGACAATACCATGGCGCAGGCAACGATTTTTAAGGTGTTATAATTTTTCATTTTGCTCTCCTCCTTGCTTAGGGGTAAAAGGTCATTTTCTCAAGAGCACATATTAGTGCTATTACATTTATTAGGTAGTTCTTATTAAGAAAAAATCCCTAGATAAATCCTATTTTGTATGGATATTATAATGGAAAAATGTAGAACATGTCAAGGGATTGTTCAAATAGATGGTATTTGAAAGACATTTTAATGGGCCAAGTATATGGGTTTGATTTTGGCGTCCTCTGCTACGGATTCCCGTAGGTAGCCGGCGGCAGTCATGGCATCCAGTACAATGAACTGTCTTTTTTTGGCCAGCATAAAATCTACATAAGGGGAATAGAGGGATGGAGCATTGGGAATGCCTGCCAGCATGGCTGATTCTGGCAGAGCCAGCATAGCAGGCTCTTTGCCGAAATATCCTTCACTGGCTTCCTTGATGCCGTAATAGCCAGAACCAAAATAAATGGTGTTGAGGTACAGCTCCAATATTTCCTCCTTGGAATAATTCAGCTCCATATCCATAGCCAGAACAAATTCCTCCGCCTTGCGGCCCATAGTTTGCTCCTGACTAAGGAAAAGATTTTTTACCAGCTGCTGAGTAATGGTGCTGGCACCCTCCTTAACCTGTCCGTATTGAAGATTTACCAGAGAGGCCCGGAAGATACCCTCCATATCAAAGCCACAATGATTGTAGAATTTTCTATCCTCCACAGCCACTACTGCCTGTTGCATGGATTCGGGAATATCCTGCAGCTTTACATAGTTAGCAGAATTAATACGGGTATTTACCGCCTGCTTCAAGAAAAATACTCTTTCCAGCCTGTTCAAGGTGCTGTTGCTTTCCATAGCATCTATCCCTTGAGACAGGCTGTTTTCATTAGTATCCTGCTCCTGGGCTGTTGTACCTGCTTCATCATTGTCAGATATTTTACTTTTGCTCGTATCCTTTAGTTGAGATACTTGATTTTCTCCTAGGGAAACAATCTGCTTCGTTCCCGTCAAAAGCTTGTCTACAGATAAGCTGTCATTGGCGGCAGCAGTGCCCAGAAAGGAAATTACAAATACCAGAAGCATAGCCCCCAGCCACTTTAGGGCTTTTTTTATTTTTCTCATTAACATATTATTCTTCCTTGTCTAATAAAAATTTCTGGTGTAAAATTAAAAAGTATGTAAATATATTATAACCCCTATTTTGTGAAAAGAAAATGCCATCACAGTGGATATAATTTTTACAACAAGCCAATATTAATTTTTCTAATATTGCATAATATACATAAAAGCTGTATAATTATGAAAAGCAAAAGGAGGATGTGCTTGTGAAAAAGGTTAGTATTATTGGTGCTACAGGCTATGCAGGTGCAGAACTTTTAAGGATTCTGCATAATCATCCAGAAGCAGAGGTAGTGCATATTACATCTGAAAGTCATGCCGGTGGGGCCATTTCCGATATTTATCCCCATCTAAAGGGAATTTATGATCAGAAGCTGATGAGCATGAAGGATATTGAAACTATCGGTCAGGATAGTGATTTTGTATTTATCGGACTGCCTCATGGTCATGCTATGAAAGTAGGTAAGGCATTGGAGAATATGCCTACCCGTATTATTGATTTAGGGGCTGACTACCGCTTCAATGACACAGATATTTATGAAGCTTGGTACAAGGTTCCTCATACCCACAAGGATGCGCCAAGAGTATATGGTTTGGCAGAGCTGAACAGAGAGCAGATTAAGGATGCCAAGATTATAGGTAATGCAGGCTGCTATACAACCGCTAGTATTCTGGCTTTGGCACCTTTGGCCAAGCACCATCTGATTGATGTGAATACCATTGTTATTGATGCCAAATCTGGCGTATCAGGAGCAGGCCGTTCTGCCAAGCAGGCCAATCATTTTCCTGAGCTATATGATAGCTTCAAGGCCTATGGCGTAGCTACCCATCGTCACACCCCAGAGATTGAGCAGGCTATTGCAGAGCTGTCTGGAGAAAGCACTGTGCTGAACTTTACTCCTCATCTAGTGCCTATGTCCAGAGGCATTCTCAGCACCTGCTATGCAAATCTCAAGGAAGGGGTTACCGATGACATGGTATCTGCTGCTTATGAGATGCTGTATGGCAAGGAGCACTTTATCCGTCTTTTGGGCTTGGGAGGCTATCCTGCTACCAAGAATGTTCGTGGTTCCAACTACTGTGATTTGGGCTGGCACGTAGACCCTCGTACCAATAGAGTTATTGTATTATCAGCTATTGATAATCTGGTTAAGGGGGCAGCAGGTCAGGCTGTGCAGAACTTCAATATTGCCAATGGTTTTGATGAGGCTTTGGGCCTGGATATGGTGCCTGTATATCCATAAGGAAAATCCTGCGGAATATGCATGATAAGAATTAAATGATGTATTTTTATACATTCATATACATTTTTAGGAGGAATTTCTATGTTTAGTGAAAAAAATGCAGCAGCGGGTGTTGCCTTTGCTCGTGGCTTCAAGGCTGCTGGTGTCAAGGCTGGCATCAAGAAAAGCGGCAATCTTGATTTAGCAATGATTTATACAGAGAAGGAGGCTTCCGTAGCTGGTGTATTTACTCAGAATGCGGTAGCAGCAGCTCCTGTTATTGTTTCCCGTGAGGTGGTAAAGACCGGCAGCGCCCATGCTATTGTAGCTAACGCTGGCTGTGCCAATGCCTGCACCGGTGAGGTTGGACTGGCTAATGCCCACAAGATGGCTGCCCTGGCTGCTGAGGAGCTGGGCTGTAAGGCTGATGATGTACTGGTAGGCTCTACTGGTATTATTGGTGTAAACCTGCCTATGGACAAGCTGGCTGCTGGCATCAAGGCTGCTGCAGCAGAGCTTTCTGAGGATGGCAGCAAGAATGCTGGCAATGCTATTATTACTACTGATACTTATTCCAAGGCTTGCTCTACTGAGGTAGAGATTGGTGGCAAGGCTGTTCGCTTTGGCGCTATTGCCAAGGGCTCTGGTATGATTCAGCCCAATATGGCTACCATGCTTTGCTATATTACCACAGATGCCAATATTTCCAGCCAGCTGATGCAGAAGGCTTTGTCCGAAATCGTAGAGGTTACTTTCAATATGATTTCAGTAGATGGAGATATGAGCACCAATGATACTGTATTGGTATTGGCTAACGGTGAGTCCGGTATGGCTGAGATTCAGGCTGATACTCCTGAGTATGACAAGTTCTACGAGGTACTGAGCAATATTTGCCGTGAGCTGTCCAAGCGCATTGCAGCCGATGGCGAGGGTGCTACCAAGTTCCTTACCATTAATGTTCATGGTACCAAGAACTTTGCAGATGCCAAGACCGTAGCTATGAGTGTGGCTAAGTCTCCATTGGTTAAGACTGCTTTCTTCGGGGAGGATCCAAATTGGGGCCGTGTAATCTGCGCTGTAGGATATGCCGGCATTCCAATGGTACCAGAAAAGACCGTTATAAAATTCGGCGGTGTTCCTGTTTATGCCAATGGCTTGGGTACTGACTTCGACGAGAGTGTTATCCGTGATATTATGGCGAAGCATGATATTGTTATTGATATAGAAATGGGCTTGGGAGAGGCTGAGGCTACTGTTTGGAGCTGTGATTTCTCTTATGAGTATGTAAAGATTAACGGTGAATATCATACCTGATAGCCACTGACTGGTTGAAACCGGGGTGAAAATATGGCAATTATGAAGCATGCAGAAAAAAAGGCTGGTACTCTGATTGAGGCCTTGCCTTATATTCAGGAATTTTATGGCAAAACCATCGTAGTTAAATATGGCGGCAATGCCATGATTAACGAGGATTTGAAGCAGAAGGTTATGGAGGATGTAAGTCTGCTGAAATATGTAGGCATTCGTCCTGTTATCGTTCATGGCGGTGGTCCAGATATTACCTCTTTTTTGAAAAAGGTTGGCAAGCAGTCTGATTTTGTCAGCGGTCTTAGAGTAACCGATGAGGAAACCGTAGAGATTGCCGAGATGGTATTGGATGGCAAGGTTAATTCCGATATTGTCAATATGCTGAACTGCCGTGGTGTAAGAGCTGTAGGTCTTAGCGGCAAGGATGCCGGTCTTATTAAGGCCAGCAAGAAAATGGCCACTGTTTATGATGATGCAGGCAATACGGAAAAGGTGGATATTGGCTATGTAGGTCAGGTAGAATCTGTAGATACCAAGATTTTGCAGGATTTGCTGGACAATGGCTACATACCTGTAGTTGCTCCTATTGGTGTTGGCGAGGACGGGGAAAGCTACAATATCAATGCTGATTATGTGGCAGCAGAAATAGCTGGTGCCCTCCATGCAGAAAAGCTTTTGCTGTTGACAGATATTGAGGGCGTCTACAAGGATTTCAACGACAAGGACAGCTTTATTTCTTCCTTGACTGTGGCAGAGGCGAGAGAGTATATCAAGGATGGCATTATTTCCGGTGGTATGATTCCCAAGATTGAAGCCTGCTTGAAATCTATTGAATGCGGTACTAACAAGGTGCATATTATTGATGGCCGTCAGCCTCATTCCATTATTCTGGAGCTGTTGACCAATAGTGGTATTGGTACCCAGGTGGTAAAATAAGGAGATATTGATATGCAGTTAACTGATGAACAGATATATACCAAGGATGCCCAGGATTATTTGCCAGTGTTTGCCCGCTACAAGATAGTCCTGGATCATGGTGATGGTGTATATGTATATGATACTCAGGGCAATAAATATATTGATTTTCTGGGCGGTATTGCGGTAAACGTGCTGGGACATAATCACAAGGAACTGGTTAAGGCCGTGGCAGACCAGGCTGGCAAAATGATTCATTGCTCCAATCTGTACTATACCCAGGTGCAGGCAGATGCAGCAGAAAAGCTGGTAAAGCTTAGCGGTTTGGGCAAGGTATTCTTTGGTAATTCCGGCGCAGAGGCCAATGAAGGGGCTATTAAGATTGCTCGGAAATATGCTCACAGCATTGATGCTGACAAATCTCAGATTATTTCTGCAATTCACAGCTTCCACGGCCGTACCATTGCTACTCTGACTGCTACTGGCCAGCCAAAATATCATGAGGGCTTTGGACCATTGCCAGCTGGCTTTGATTATGTGCCTTATAATGATATTGAGGCGTTGGAAAAACTTATGAGTGACAAGACTGCTGCTGTTATGTTGGAGCCTATTCAGGGCGAGGGCGGTGTCCATGTTCCTGATGTGGCATATATGCAGAAGGTGCGCCAGCTTTGTGATAAGTACAATGCAGTTTTGATTTTTGATGAAATCCAGAGCGGCATGGGCAGAAGCGGCAAGTTCTTTGCTTATGAAAACTTTGGCATTAAGCCTGATGTGGTAACTCTGGCCAAGGGCTTGGCTGGCGGTGTGCCTATCGGCGCCTTTATTGCTACTGACAAGGTAGCAGCAGCCTTCCATGCAGGAGATCACGGCTCTACCTTTGGTGGCAATCCTCTGGCCTGTGCCGCAGCTAATGTGGTATTGGACATTGTAGGAAAGCCAAGCTTCCTGCAGCATGTAGTAGAGATGGGAGATTATATGAAGTCCCGTTTGGAGGCTATGCAGGCCAAGTACCCTACTCTGATTAAGGAAGTGCGGGGCATGGGTCTGATTCTTGGCATGGAGCTGACCAAGCCTGGCCGGGATATTGTTAATGACTGCCTGGGCAAGGGGGCTATTATTAACTGCACTGCTGGCAATGTACTGCGGTTTGTACCACCTTTGATTGTAACCAAGGTGCATATTGATGAGGTATGTGATGCCCTGGAGGCTGTATTGCCTGCTTATGCATAATGTAGTATAATTTATGATTGTAGGTGTACTATTGCTATGAGGTATACAAATTGGAGGTTTTTAGATGTTAAAAGGTAAGGATATGCTTTCCATCCACGATTTGTCCGTGTATGAGGTTAATGAAATCCTGGCATTGGGCCATGAGCTCAAGGCCAAGCAGAAGGCTGGTATTGAGCATCATATCCTCAAGGGCAAAACCTTGGGTATGATTTTTGAGAAATCTTCTACTCGTACTCGTCTTTCCTTTGAAACAGGTATGTATCAGCTGGGCGGTCAGGCTTTGTTCCTGTCTAATCGTGATTTGCAGCTGGGCCGTGGCGAGCCTATTAAGGATACAGCTAGAGTAATGTCCCGCTATCTGGATGGCATTATGATTCGTACCTATGGCCATGAGAGAGTAGAGGAGCTGGCTCATTGGTCTGATATTCCTGTTATCAATGCCCTGACTGACCTTTTACATCCATGCCAGGTGCTGACAGATCTGCTGACTATTCAGGAGCACAAGGGCAAGAACATGAAGGGCCTGAAAATGGCTTATGTAGGTGATGGCAACAATATGACCAATTCCTACATGTATGGCTGTGCCAAGGCTGGTATTGATTTCGTTTCCGCTAATCCAAAGGGATTTGAGCCTGATATGCAGGTTTATAAAAATGCCTGTGAGGATGCCAAGGAAACTGGGGCAAAAATCCAGCTGGTAAATGATCCATTTGAGGCTGCCAAGGATGCTGATATTGTGGTTACTGATACCTGGGCTAGCATGGGCCAGGAGGCAGAGCACGATGAGCGCAAGAAGATTTTCAAGGATTATCAGGTAAATGAGGAGCTTCTGAAGGTGGCTGACAAGCGGGTTATTGTTATGCACTGTCTCCCAGCTTATAGAGGCGAGGAAATCACTGATGATGTTCTGGAGGCCTATGCTGATGTTATTTTTGATGAAGCAGAAAACCGTCTCCACACCCAGAAGGCTATTATGGCCTTGACTATGGGCTGATAAATTTTGATAGCAGGTGCCCTAGGCACATTTGCATAATATTGAATGATATTTAAGGAGTTGTAAATTATGGCAGAGTTTAAGAAAGTCGTATTGGCTTATTCCGGTGGTTTGGATACCTCCGTTATTATCCCTTGGTTGAAGGAAAATTATGGTGGCTGCGAGGTTATTGCTTGCTGTGCTGATATTGGTCAGGGCGATGATATGCAGGCTATTCACGACAAGGCACTGCGTTCCGGTGCTTCCAAGTGCTATATTATGGATCTGACTCAGGAGTTCCTGGAGGAGTATGTATGGCCTACTTTGAAGGCTGGTGCTGTATACGAGGGCAAGTATCTGCTGGGTACCTCCTTTGCACGTCCACTGATTGCCAAGCATTTGGTTGATGTAGCTAAGAAGGAAGGTGCTGATGCTATTGCTCATGGTGCTACTGGCAAGGGCAACGATCAGGTTCGTTTCGAGCTGACTGTTAAGGCTTTGGCTCCTAATATGGCTATTATTGCTCCTTGGCGTGAGTGGGATCTTCTGTCCCGTACTCAGGAGATTGAGTATGCCAAGGCTCACAATATTGAGATTCCTACTGATAACAAGAAGTATTCTATGGATAAGAATATCTGGCATCTGTCCCATGAGGGTTCCGATCTGGAGGATCCTTGGAATGAGCCTCACAACGAGATGATGCTGGTTTCTCAGGCTCCTGAGAATGCCAAAGACGAGGCTGAATATGTAACCATCGACTTCGAGAAGGGCAACCCTGTTGCTGTTAATGGCAAGAAGATGGGCGCAGTAGAGCTTTTGACTGCTCTTAATGAGATTGGTGCTCGCAACGGTGTAGGTATTGTGGATATCTGCGAGAACCGTCTGGTTGGCATGAAGTCTCGTGGTGTATATGAGAATCCTGGCGGAGCTATTCTCTACTATGCTCATCGTGAGCTGGAGTATCTGTGCCTGGATCGTGCTACCTTCCACTACAAAGAGGGTGTAGCTATCCGCTTTGGCGAGCTGGTATATGATGGAATGTGGTTCTGCCAGCTCCGTGAGGCTCTGACTGCTTTCGTTGACAGCACTCAGGAAACTGTAACTGGTACTGTAAAGCTGAAGCTCTACAAGGGCAATATTATGAGCGCTGGTGCTAAGTCTCCATATTCCCTGTACAATCAGGAATTTGTAACCTTCGAGGAGGATCATGTTTACAATCAGGCTGATGCAGAAGGCTTTATCAACCTCTTTGGCTTGCCACTGAAGGTTCGTGCTCTGATGCAGGAAAAGGCAGGTAAATAATATGGCAGAGCAGCTCTGGGGTGGTCGTTTTTCTAAGTCCACCGATGAGATGATAAATGATTTTCAGGCTTCCATTGATTTTGACAAGCGTATGTACAATGAAGATATTGCTGGCTCCATTGCCCATGCTACCATGCTGGCCAAGGTAGGCATTATCTCTGAGGCAGATCGCGATGATATTATCAAGGGCTTGAAGGATATCTACAAGAAAATTGAAGAGGGCAATTTCTCCTTTGAGGTTGCCCTTGAAGATATTCACATGAATATCGAGAAAAGACTGACTGATGCTATTGGCGAGGCTGGTGGCAGACTGCATACCGCCCGCAGCCGCAACGACCAGGTGGCCTTGGACACCCATATGTTCATCCGCCGTCAGGTTGTGGAGGTAGAAAAGCTGATTCTGGATATGCAGGCAGCTTTGGTGGATACTGCTCGCAAGTACAGCGATGTGATTATGCCAGGCTATACCCATCTTCAGAGAGCACAGCCTATTCTTTTCTCTCATCATATGATGGCTTATTTCTCCATGTTGAAGCGGGATTTTGACCGTTTCCGGGGGGTATATGAGCGCTGTGATATTATGCCTTTGGGAGCCGGTGCCCTGGCTGGTACTACCTTCCCAATTGACAGACCTTTTGTGGCTGAGCAGTTGAATTTTGATGCTATCTATAGTAACAGTCTGGATGCAGTATCTGATAGGGATTATATTATGGAGTTCCTGTCTGCTGCTTCCATTCTCATGGTTCATCTGTCCCGTCTCAGTGAAGAAACCATTCTGTGGTGTTCTCGCGAGTTCTTCTTTATTGAGCTGGATGATGCTCATTGCACTGGTTCTTCCATGATGCCTCAGAAGAAGAATCCTGATGTATCTGAGCTGGTAAGAGGAAAAACTGGTCGGGTTATGGGCCATCTCATGGCTATGCTGACAACTGTTAAGGGCTTGCCACTGGCTTACAACAAGGATTTGCAGGAGGACAAGGAGGGTATCTTTGATGCCATTGATACCATCAAGTTCAGTCTGGCAGTTTATGCCCGGATTCTTCGTGGCATGAAGGTGCGCAAGGATGTTATGCGTCGGGCTGTGGCAGAGGATTTCTCCAATGCCACAGATTTGGCAGACTATCTGGTGAAGAAGGGGATGCCTTTCCGTCAGGCCCATGCTGTATCTGGCAAGGCTGTTCACTACTGCATTGAGCAGGGCAAGTGGCTGGCAGATATGTCTATGGAGGAGTTCCAGAAGCTTTCCGACCTCTTTGCAGAGGATATTTACGAGGCTATCAGCCCAGAGACCTGTGTCAAGAACCGTAATTCTTATGGCGGTACTTCTTATCAGCAGGTAGAAATGCAGCTGCAGTTAGCTGACAAGCTGTTGGAGGCAGAGCAGGGATATATTACTGAAAAGGATGCCAAGCAGGCTAAGGTTCAGCCTTAAAATTTAAAAGGAAGTAGCAGTTCAATGCTTAGTATTGAATTGCTACTTTTTTGTTAATTGAAAAAAGGGAAAATGTGTGGCAAAATATACTTGCGGCAGGATATGATTACAAGTGTGGGTATAGTGGAATTTAGAAGATTGTGAGTTGATGATGTGAGTAAAACCATGAAGGGGGCAATCTGCCTTTCTCTGGCAGGAATCATCTGGGGCGGTTTGTTTCTGGCTGTAAGATTGGTAGTAGGCTCCATTGAGGCGGTGCCCTTGGTATGGTGTCGTTATATATTGGCTTTTTTTGCCCTTTATGCTTTGGGAAGCTATCGTCATGTAGATTGGCGTATTCAGCGTAAGGATTGGAAGCTGGTGGCATTGGTAGGGTTAATAGGTCAAACCTTGTCTATTGTTACCCAGGAATCAGGTACTTTGTTAACCTCTGCCCAGACAGGTTCAACTATAACAGCAGCTACACCGGCTTTTATGGTGGTTTTTGGCTGTTGGATATTAAAGGAAAAAATGACTCTGGGACGGGTTATGTCTTTGGTTTTGGCTACTATTGGTGTTATGCTGATTGTTTACGACCCAGATAACTTTCAGGTAAATCTTTTGGGGGGCATATTGCTGATGATAGCAGCCATTACCTGGGCTTTAATGGCGGTATTTTTGAAGCTATTGGAGCATTATTCGCCTATTGTCTTGACTTTTTATGGGCTGATTGTGGCCTTGATATGCTTGGCTCCCTATTCTATTTGGTGGCTGGCCACTCAGGGAGATTGGAATCTGTTACTAAGTCCTACAGTATTGCTAAGTGTTGGCTATATGGGGGTAATTTCCACCACCGGTGGATTTGTACTGTGGAATGAGGGCTTGCTTTATATGGATGCTTCTACGGCAGGGTTGTTTATGTTCTGGCAGCCAGTAGTAGGTACTCTGCTGGGATGGCTGCTGTTGGGAGAGCCTATAACCCTGTGGTTTTGGCTAGGCTCTTTGCTGATTGTGGTAGGTGTAGTCATGGCTATGAGTAAGAAGAAGTCTTAGTTAATTTAAAATTGTTAAAAAAAGCAGTCGATATATTTACATGT
>DAVZJH010000074.1:0-10868 GCA_052272885.1 Anaerovibrio sp.
TTTTTTTCTTATAAAGTAGTTTGTATTTTATTTTTTCAAAGTAGCCTGCTATGTCACCTATGGTTGGATGGCTTGTGGTACACTATCCATATCAAGGGATGGCAAGGTAGAAAAGTGGAATTTGTTTTGGGAGAGATATATGTCTTGTACGGGGGGGCAAATGTGTTATTTTAATAGGGTGAGGATGAATTTATCACACAAGAATAGTCAAACTAAAGAAAATTTTTCATATGAATAGGAGATATGTTTTATGAATAATGACATAGAAGAGGCTTTACATGAGTGTCAGGCTTATGCTCAAAAGGGTTATGATATTGCCAGCAATACCTGGAATACCATTCATCAAGCACTGCTGGTGGAGGAGCAAAAAGTAAAGAAAGTCGATGAACAGCAGGGAAAGATTTCCCGTTTAGCTGATGAGGAATTAATCAAGAAAAAGAAGCAAGGTCTGGCCTCCTTCATGGAAATGGACAAAGAGCTAAAGCAGGATTTGAGTTATCTGCAAAAACAGCAGAAGGAGTTTTCTGTGCTGGTTTTTGGTCGTACAATGGTGGGTAAATCCACGCTTATGGAGATTATGACACATGGCAGCGGTGCCAGCATAGGTAACGGTTCTCAGCGCACAACCCTGGATGTGAGGGATTATCACTGGCAGGGTATGAAAATTACAGATGTGCCTGGTATTGCTTCCTTTGATGGCAGGGAGGATGATAAGCTGGCCTTGGAGGCAGCCAAGGCAGCAGATTTGATTTTGTTTTTGATCTCCGACGATGGCGTACAGCAGGAGGAAGCAAAAAATCTGGCAGAGCTGCGCCGATTGGGTAAGCCAGTTTTGGGCATTATCAATGTTAAGCTAGGCATTACAGAGCAGGTGCGTTCCCTAGATATGAAGAGACTGAGGAATAAAATGGCCGAGATGGAGCGGATTGAGAGTATTTGCAACCAGTTCCGTCAATTTGCTGGCAATTTCCAGCAGGATTGGGGAGATTTGACCTTTGTACCAGTACATCTTAAGGCGGCCTATTTGGGACAGGATAAAAATCCAGAGCTGTGGGAGGTAAGTAATTTTACAGCGGTGGAAGCCTATATTTTGTCCAAGGTACAGCGTGATGGATGCTTCCTGCGTATTAAGACATTCCTGGATCGGGTGATTATTCCCTTGCAGGGACGGATGGAAATGCTGTATGAAAACAGTGGCAGCAGCTTAACAGAGGCCTTTGAGTATCAGAAAAAATGTCAGGAGCTGGCTGAGTGGAAGAAAGCCTTTAAGGCGGACAGCCAGAGAAAAAAGGCTAATCTTCGTAAGCGTTTACAGAGGAAATTGGCTAGGGGCATTAGGGATTTTGCTGAGGATAATTATGACAATGAGGATGCTGGTGAGGACTGGAAGGAATATTTGCAGGAAGAGCTGCAGTTGGAGGCTGACTGCATGAGTTTCCTGCAAGAAAGGGCTAATAAATGCACCCGCAAGAGACGGGAGCTGATGGATTCACTGAAAACAGAACTGAACTTTGCTGGTGTTAATGTGGAATTTGATGATATTTCCATGGGCAGCATAACTGATACCAAGTTATTAGGAACAATAGCAGGCGGTGCTTTAGCTGTTATGTTTCCAGTGGCAGGCATAGCATTAACACTATTTAATTGGTTGTTCGGCAGCAGTAAGGAAGAAAAAATAAGAGAAGCTCAAGAAGAGCTTCAGGAACAACTGCAGGATGCCATGGATGAATGTGGGTATGTGGATAAATTGATGGCTGGCGTAGCTAATACCATGTATAAGGAGATTTTGGGCAAGGGCGTGGATGGCTTATATAATGCCCTTGCCCAGATGGATGCCATGTTGATTGGCCTAGCAAAAGAAGAAGCCGTTGGAGCAGAAAAATTGGGCGTATTGCTTAACCAGCTTAACTGTCAGCTTTGGCATGAGGCGGAAGGATATATAGCAGCTCAGGAGGGCAAAAATCTGGTGTTATCTGTAGATAGAATCGCCCGCATACCGGGGGAAGTAACAGTAGCCTATGATACTGTGGACAGCTTTGATGGCTATGAGGCACAAATGACAAAGCTGCTAGGGGAAAAGGTGGAGCTGAGGATTTTAGATAATGCCGAGAACCTCTCTGGGGAAATGGCGAAAAAGACGGAAGAATTAATTGGCTCATTTGGAATAGAACAAGTAGGGGCATTTGCTAAAGTCTTTAATGAGGAAGAGGTAACTGTCGTTAAGCCTATAGAGCGCAAGCTGGCAGAGATTAAGGCAAATGATAGGTATAGACTGGCATATCAGTATCTGGGTATGCCTATGGTGCAGTGATGAGGAGTAATTGGCATGAATGAATTTTCTTTGAATATCTATAGTAATAAAGCGGAGGAGCTTCGGCAGGAAACAGAGGCAACCTTTGAACAGCTGAATCTGGCTACAGATGTACTGCCAGCTACTATGCAGCCTGATGATGGTGCTATCAAGCTGGTTTTTGTGGGACAGTACAGTGCCGGCAAGTCCAGTATTATCAAGATGATTTCAGGGATTGAAACGGAAATTGGCGCCGGGATTACCACCCAGGAATCTCATGTTTACAAATGGAATGATTTGGAGATTATTGATACCCCAGGGATTCAGACTGGGCTGCGTGCCGATCATGATAAAATTACCTATGACCAGATAAGCAAGGCGGCACTGCTGGTTTTTGTGGTTACCAATGAAGGCTTTGACGGGCATATGGGAGCGCATTTTCGCAAGTTGGCCATTGACCAGAAGCGAGGCAGTAATATGGTGCTGGTTATTAACAAGATGGATAGAGCACCAGAGGGGAATTCCGCCAATCAACAGCAGATTATCAGAGATGATATTTGCAAGGTTTTAGCTCCCATGACTCCAGAGGAGGTTTATACATCCTTTATTTCTACTCAGTCCTATGAAGAATATCTCACTGAGGAGGATGAGGAAATCAAGGCAGAACTGCTGGCAGAAAGCGGTCGGGAGCAGCTGATTGCCAATCTTAACGCCTTTGTACAGTCAAGGCAGGTAACAGCCAAAATAGAACGTCCCCTGTATACTTTGCAGGAGGCTGTCAGAAATGTATCTGTGGCGGAAGAGATTAATATGCTGAATGATGCAGAAAGTCTCCTACAGCGGAAGCAGCGGATTCTGCAAAACGGTCAGGGGGATGCTGAGGAGGAAATCAATGGCTTGACCATGGAGTGCCAGCAGGATATTATTGAACTGGGCAGAGAAGCGGCAGGCTATTTAGAACCAGGTGTAAGCGAGGAGGAGTTCAAGGCAAAGCTGAATGAGGCGGGACAAAGGGCAGAACAGGCAACACAGGATTGCATCCAGTCAATAGAGCGTGTCTTTGGCAGATTGGCAGATACGATTCAGAGTGAGATGGATAAGGAGCTGGCTTCCACCTCTGTTCAGAAAATTTTCAGGAGAAATAATATGCCTGTTCCGGCAGAAGGGGCACCTGATTTGCCTAGAGAGTCAGCAGGTTTTGATGGAGCAGCAGGGGCTGAATTAGGGGCTAAATTGACATCGGCTTGGAATATTGCCAATATGGGTTTAAAGAGCTTTGCGGGTACTGCAATGCATGAGGGAATTTTGACAGCAGGTAAATTTTTTGGCATAAAGTTCAAGCCATGGGAAGCTGTTGGGTTGGCGAAGAATGCAGCCGTGTTTGGTGCGGTATTAAGTGTAGCAGGTGTTTTACTTGCTATTTGGAGCAAGCTCAAATCTGATGCAGAACGCCAGCAAAAGGAACAAGAATTGCAGGAGGCTAAGGAGAAGATTAAAGCTCAGTATAAGGAAAATGCCAATAGTATTTATGGTGATATCATGCGCAATGTGCGTGAAAAACTGGCAGAGTCTGTAGGCAAGGAGCTTGACAATGTGGCGGATAATCTGCAGAAGATTGCCGAGGAGCGACAGAAAAAGGAAGAATGTAAGGCATCCTTGGAAAAGCTTTCTGAAAAAATTGACAAATTGTGTAATGAGATTGAAGCTGGCGGTGCAGTCTGAGGCACTGTGCCAATAAATATAGTATGAAAGAAGGTGAAGGTATGACAAAGATGAAAAAAATGGATATAGATGAATTGCGCCGAAAGCTTAGTGCCTATCTGGAAGAAAATTATACCGGCTGTGGCGATGAACAGGCAGATGAATTGATTGCGAACAACAAGCTAAGCTATTTTGCCTATAGCGGTGGTTCTCTTGGCTTCCGATTGGGTATGTTGAATGGATTTCTTGAAAGACGCAAGAAGACTTTTTCGGAATCACTGCTGGATTTGCTGGCTGAGAAGGAAATGAAGCCGGTTGAATTTTATCGTAAGGCTGGTATCAGCAAGGAGCATTTTTCCAAAATCAAAAACAATGTGGATTACCAGCCCTCCAAATCTGCCACCATGGCTATGGTGCTGGCCTTGAAATTGCCTTTGGATGAAGCAGAAGAGCTTATGGCTAAGGCAGGTTATACCTTTTCTACTGCCCTGATACAGGATCTTGTGGTGAAGTTTTTTATCCAAGAGGGAATTTTTGATGTGGATGCTGTGAATGTTGAGCTGTATAAGCTGGGGAAAAAGCCACTGACAAATCAAAGACTCTCCAGTTAGCCACAATATAAAAATTCGAAATGAGAGGTTTGTTGCTAAAGCATAGGATGAATGGTACAATGAACATGATTAGCGGGATGAATAAAATAAATTAATTTCCAGTAAGGGGCGTATATGGTATGGGGATGTCTATATACAATAATTTGACAGCCATGTCGGCGTTGCATGAAAATAATCGCAACGAAAAAAGTTTAGCAAAAATGTTGAAGCGGGCGGCCTCAGGCATGAAGGTTAATTCTGCTGGTGATGATGCATCTGGTTATGCAATTTCCGAAAAGATGCGAGTTAAGCTGAGAGCCTTGGAGCAGAATGACCGCAATGTAAAAAATGGTGCTTCTATGTTGAGAACTGCCAGCGGTGCTGTACAGGAACAGACTAATTTGCTAAAAACTATTAAGCAAAAGGTTATTGATGCTAGTAACGATACAAATACAGATCAGGATAGAGAAGTTATCCAAAAGGAAATAGATCATTGCTACAGCCAGATGGCGGATATTGTTTATGACACCGAGTTTAACGGAGAAAAAATATTACTAGGTAATTCAGTGGCAGAGGTGGTTAGCAGCTGGGAAGTGCTGAATAATGCCATGTTGGCAGATGATAGTGACATACCAGGTTTGCTGGCCGATGCCAATGAAAATACCTTGGATGGAGAGCAAGGCCCATTTGCGACTTTTGGCAAGGCATCAGATGACATTCCCTATGATGGCTATAATAAAAAAGCTGAGAGTCCAGCAACTTGGCCGGAATCTTCAGTTAAGAATACCAACGGAGATTATATGGTAGGAGGCACTAAAGGTGTATCCAATACCATAGATTTAGATTTGTCCAAATATACGAATTTTTCGGCCACCAGTCAGTATCCCTTGGACAATACATCATTTTGTGTTAATTCACCCAATTATCCATACCGCCATTATTTTACTTTGACTACAAATACGAGTAATAACTATAAGGAAGGCCGTCCAATAGATATAAGTGGCTGTAGTTCCACTGATGATGTGGCCAATAAGATTCAGAATGCTATAGCTAATGACAGTTCCTTGGGAAATGTATATTCAGTGTCGGTAAGCGGCTCCAAGGTTACTCTTACAACTAAGCAGGATGGAGTAGTAACCAATGGCAATGATTACAACACTGAAGGTGTAACCTTGGCTGGGGGGACATCTACCCCTAATGGTCATGATGGAGCACCAAGGACTGGATTGACTATAGGTGCTTTTACTGGTGGCAAAGATGCGATTACTCACACCGAAACCAGGACGGATCCGGCAGATCCAGACCTTAAATATGATGTTACTGTAGTTGATGTTCCAGCGGTTAAAGCAAAACTAGAAATTCCTAACATTTCATCAGTTGTGCCGGGAAGCGGTATGACCATAAAGGATGCTTATAATGGTACAAGTTATTTGTCCTTTAGGGATGACAATGGAGGTTTGAAATATGATTCTGCCTCTGGACATTATACGGTGGGTAGAAATTATCAGGGAAACTTTAATATTTCAGGTATGCATTGCTCTATGTCTAATGGCAGTTTGATGGCAGAGGTTTCCCATGGAGGTGTTTATGCTGGGAATAATTCCTCAATAACTGATGGAATAACTGAAGATAGGCCTCCGGCTGTTAATTATACAGCTACAATACCTTTGACTGGCATAACAAACAATAAGAGTGGTGCAGATGGCAATACAGCCCATTGGGATTTGGATTTATCAGCCTATAATGATTCAAATGAGACATTGGCTGAAGAATTGATAAATAAATACAAGGGTAAAACCTTGGCTCCTGATGAGGATAACAAACTTCAAGAATATGAGTTTATAGATACGGGTTCTTCTGCTGGTATGGATGGATTATACAAGGTTACTACTAACACCATTGATTTAAATGAGGTTCGCAATCAGGTTAAAGCTGGCAAGACTGTAGCAGAGGCTTTTGCCAATGTGCTTCATGGACACATTGGTAATACGGAGATTTTGACAGCTGCGGATAATACAGTTAATGAAATCAGTTTTAAGGCAGCTTCTCCAGGTGAAGCCGGGAACAAGCAAAAGATTTTCAGCCAAACCGGAGAACTGCGACACTATACCATTGATTGGCAGAAGTGGGCAGATACTCAGGGAGTTACGGATATTCCAGCGGCCTTGCATGAAAAGGGGATTCGCTTTTATTGTCCTACCGATGCCAGCCAGTGGGTTAATGTGCGTTTTGTTAATGGTTTCAGCGATTTGGATGCTGAACGCCCTGCAAGCGGCAATGCCAATATGGATATTAAGACCTTGACCATTGACCTGTCCGCTGTAGATAGTGTAGAAACCTTGGTTGAAACCATAGATACAGAATTGGGGGACTATCTAAAAAACAAGTATCAGCATAATTTGTTAGTTACTTCAGATCCTAAGACTGGAACAACGACGATTTATGATCAGAGGCGAAAAACTGTTCTTGATAAAACAGGGTATGATAATCAGGAAAAAGGTGCTAAGATTGGTACAGGTATTATGGATAATATAATCAAGTCCAATCGTAATATCTATGTTAATGATCTGGTGGTTCAGCATACAGATAAAGCTAGTATGAATATTCATGTAAGAATACCTCAGACCAGCATAGACCAAACTTTTGGTTATAAAGAGGGAACTCGTCATATCAGTGAGTACAATGTCATGACCAAGGATATGCGGGAAAAATTGCTAGGAATACCACCAGATAAGGGAATTTTGGACAGAGGTATAGATTATCTGCTGGATGCCCAGACCACTATTGGTGCCCAAATGAATCATATGGATTATGCGGACAGCAATATTATTACCGCCCATGAAAATATCACTTCGGCGGAGTCAGTTATTCGGGATGCTGATATGGCGAAAACCATGATGGAGTATGCGAAAAGCAACCTTTTGGCTCAGGGTTCTCAGTCCATGCTGGCCCAGGCTAATCAAACTCCTCAGGCAGTGTTAAGTCTTTTGCAATAGCAAGTATATGGAAACCGTCCTTTGTGGGGCGGTTTTTGCTTGCGATAAAATAATGATGTGTGGATAGGAGTACTAAGGATAATTATTCCTATTTTTGCAGGCTTTTTCCTTTTGGCTCATACATGGTATAATATGATATTACAGTTTTTTTATTTTACCCATGAGGTGCAAGAATGCGTTTATATATAGCAGAGAAACCTAGTATGGGCCGGGAGATTGCAGCGGTGCTGCCGGGGCCTGTGCGGAAGGGCAATGGATTTATTGAAACAGGGGCTGGCACTGTTACCTGGCTTTTTGGCCATGTACTGCGGCAGGCGGAGCCTCAGGAATACGATGTCAAATACAAGGTGTGGCGAGCAGAGGATTTGCCTATTATTCCAGAGCATTGGAAGCTGATGGTATCAGAAAGCAGTGCCAAGCAATTTGCTGTGGTGAAACAGCTGATTAGTCAAGCTGATGAAATCGTTCATGCAGGAGACCCGGATAGAGAGGGCCAGCTTTTAGTAGATGAGGTGCTGGAATATGTAGGCTGTAACAAGCCGGTACAGCGTATTTTGCTGAATGCTTTGGATGAAAAAAGTATCCGAGAGGCAATTGACCAGCTAAAGCCAAATGCGCAATTTTTTAACCTGCGACAGTCTGCTTTGGGACGAGCTAGAGCAGATTGGCTGATTGGCATGAATTTGTCCAGAGCCTATACAATGGCTGCCCAGCGCAGCGGTCATAGAAAATTGGTTTTGCCTATTGGCAGAGTTAAGACTCCAACTTTGGCGTTGGTGGTACGGCGAGAAAGAGAGATTGAGAATTTCAAGCCAGTGGATTATTTCAATATTAAGGCGGTTTTCCAGCATGCTAATGGACAGTTCCAGGCTCAGTGGAAGCCTAATGAAATGCAGCAGGGACTGGACTCCGAGGGCAGGCTGGTAGATAAGCAGATTGCAGAGGCCAAGCTAAAGTTCTTTGGGCAGGAGCCATTAACGGGGATAATTTCCGGTTATTCCAAGGCTAAAAAGCAGGAGGCTCAGAGATTGCCTTTTTCCCTGTCTACTTTGCAGGTTTTGGCAGGCAGGCGATTTGGCTATGAGCCACAGCAGGTGTTGGATACGGCTCAGGCTCTTTATGAGCGGAAGCTGACTACCTATCCCCGTTCTGATTGCGAGTATTTGCCTACTAATCAGTTTAAGGATAGCCAAAGTGTTTTGACTAATTTGCAGGGCTGTGGGGATGATACTTTGGCTAATTGGGCCAAGGGTGCTGATAGCAAAATTAAAAGCCGTGCTTGGAATGACAAGAAAATTTCTGCCCATCACGCCATTATTCCTACCCGGGTAAAGGCAGATTTAAGCAAGATGAATGCAGTGGAGCGGAATATTTATTTCTTGATTGCCCAGGCTTATATGGCTCAGTTTTATCCAGTGCATACCTATTACCAAACCAAGGTGGAGGTAGATTACAAGGAGGAGCTTTTCACTGCCAGCGGTAGAACGGAAATAGATTTGGGCTGGAAGGATCTTTATACCAGCAAGAAAAATAATGAGGCTGATAACGAGGAGGGCCAGGACAAGGAGGATAATGGTCAGGAAGAAAATAACCTGCCTCCTATGAAGAAAAATGATAATGTTGACTATGTATCTGGGGAGCTGGCCAAAAGCGTTACCAGACCGCCGGTGAGATTTACTCAGGCTACCCTTATTGCAGCCATGAAGGATATTCATAAATTTGTGCAGGACCCAGAGGCAAAAAAGCAGCTGAAGGCGGTATATGGTATTGGTACTGAGGCAACTAGGGCTACCATTTTGGATGAGTTGATTCACAAGCGGAAGCTGATAAAGGAAATGGGCAAAAAGAAGCAGCTGCAGCCTACGGAGGCAGGTTATTTGCTGGTGGATGCAGTGCCAGAGGAATTGTCCTATCCGGATTTTACGGCTATCTGGGAGGACCAGCTTCATTCTATGGCAGAGGGAGATGGCTCCTTGGAGGCTTTTTTGCAAACTCAGGTAGATTTTACCACCAAGATGTGCCGTAAGGCAGAGGGCACCAGCCTAGTAGTGGAGAATGGTGTTAAATGTCCTCGTTGTGGCTTGGGTATATTGCAAAAACGTCACGGTAAAAATGGTGATTTCTGGGGATGCAGCAATTATCCCCGTTGTCGTATGACCTGCAATGATAAGGAGGGAAAGCCCAATCTGGAGGAGGCTCGCCAGCGGGCTAATTATAGAAATTCGGGTAATGGGTTAAATAATAATGGCAGTGGACAAGGAAGCCGATATAGAGCTGGTCAGAATATGGATGAGATAGCAGAGCTGGGGAATCCATATATGAGTGAGGAAGAAATGGCAGCCTTTACCAAGGAGTATTTGTGATAATATAAAGGAATAAATTAAATGGCTACATTGGATAAAATACGAAAAATAAAGGACAATTCTAATGAGATATTCTCTTACCTTAAAGAAATTGCAAAATTAAATGAAATTTGCAATGCTAAAGGTGAGAGTCTATTGGCTAAACAGTATGAAAAAATTAATGGAATTCAATCTGGAACAGCATTAGAAATGTATTTAAATCCCAATAAGAGAAAAGGTACAAATTCTCATAAATATGTCCCTATATTTCCTTTTGGTTGTAATAATAGTCAATATGATGCTGTTGCGAGGGCGATGAATAACCAGATTAGCGTTATACAGGGGCCTCCTGGTACTGGTAAAACACAGACTATCTTAAATATTATTGCAAATATTTTATTGCAGAATAAAAATGTGATAGTTGTGTCAAATAATAATGCTGCTATTGAAAATGTATATGATAAGCTGGCTAAAAAAGAAAATGACCTAGGATTTTTAGTAGCAAAACTTGGTAATTCGGAAAATAAGAAAAAATTTATAGAAAGTCAAATAGCAGCTTCCGATAGGTGCAAGAATTGGAATTTAGATTTTACAACAGAAATTTCGCAGGAAATAATATATGAAGAGACAAGGGCGTTAAAGAAATTATTTGACAAACAAGAAGCTCAATCAAGTTTATTGCAGGAAAAATCACAAATAGACGCAGAGTATCATTATTTTTTACAGTATGCAAGGAATAGCAATATAAATGTCGATGATTTTAAGTATGTATATAATATATCTGCTAGGAGTTGGCTTAGTTTGTGGCAGGAAGCTCAAACTGAAGTAGATATTAATCACAAATTTGGTCTTTTATTTAAACTAAAGCTTTTGTTTAAATATACAATATTAGATTATAAGCTGTATAAACAGGAACCTGAAAAATTTATAACTATTTGTCAATGGCTAT
>DAVZJH010000075.1:0-10552 GCA_052272885.1 Anaerovibrio sp.
GGGTATATGTCATGCCTCAGTAAAGAGTATATATATACCATTATGCAAATAAGTCGTTGGCTCTACAAATCAGAATTTAGGGTGCCATGAAAGTAGTGTGATTCGGCATCAGCCAGAATTGAGATAGGAATATGTCCCAAAATGTTAGTATCCCTTTGAAGAATGTATTGTTATGTGTATCATTAGTTTAGGTGACAAATACTACACTGTGTGCTATTATTTATGTCATATACTAATGAGTAAGGTTTGAAAAATATTATTTAGCTGGGCTTATGGTATTTTGTTTGTTATCATGTAGATTGCTTAGAAATATTATATTTTTATTAATTTGATACAAATGACGAAAATTTATTCTATAAAAAGAATTTGGTAAAACTTAGGAGGCAAAATCTTATGAGCGATTTAGCGGCATTAACAGCGCAAAGGGATAACTTGTTAAAAAAGATTCATGAAATTGAAGTATCTTGCGAAGGTACAGAGAATGAGAATAATGCCAAGAGAGTACTGGAATTAAATTTGGCAAAAGCACAGTACTCAGCGCAAAGACAGGAAATAGCTGCGAAATTGGCAATAGTAGATGGAAAATTAGCAGATATAACTGCAGGGATAATGGAATTAGGCGAAACGGGTGTCGAGAAAATTCTTGAAGCAATCAAGACTCAGAGATGGTACCTTTTTAAAAACAACCATAAAATTCTTTTTGATAAAAATTCAGGGTTGCTTTGGGCTAATTTATATTCATTTAACTATGTCGACAAAAATGGAGAAGAATATTATTGTGAGGATGTCAATAATATAATAAATAATTATTCATTTGGCTTTACAGGTTTCAGATTACCAACTGGTTCAGAACTTTATCAAGCAGTAGAGGATAAAACGATACCGTTTCATACAGCTAGTGATAAAGGAAGAAATTTGTTTGGTAGGAATGAATGGGCTTGTGAATATAATGGTAAGATGTGCGTGCAAAATATAAATTATGCAGAAACTAACTATGCTTGTGGTTTCGATAGAGTATCATTATTTCCTTGTTCTGATGATTTGATTCAAAATTCTGATTATCAAGAAAAAGTTCAATCAGAAAATCCTGTTTATACAGAAAAAGAACGCCTTCAATTTACTTTAGACCTGTTCACTCAAAATGAATTATTGCCGATTTTTAAT
Source organism: Anaerovibrio sp. (assembly GCA_052272885.1). Lineage (GTDB taxonomy): Bacteria > Bacillota > Negativicutes > Selenomonadales > Selenomonadaceae > Anaerovibrio. Next base: position 1,165 of record DAVZJH010000075.1, read on the forward strand.
GATGGAGCAATTACGGACCTTTATAAAAAGATATATTTTGAAAAACCCCAATTAGTAGAGCAGCTGCAGGAGCTGGAAAATCAAATCAAGCAATTGCAGACAGTTATGTTGCTTTCATCAGAGTTTGATTACACAGCTTTGCTGGCAAAGTATGATATCAAGACTATTGATGCTTCTCTCATCAAATATTATCAGGCTGTGCAGCAGTGGTGCAGGGAACTTATGGAAAAGCTGGATTATTATGAGGAACAAAAGGCTTCGGTAATAAAGGATTTTAATTTAATCAGCCTTAAGCTTTCCATGAAATATGAAGCTAATCCCAACCTTACAGAAGCAGAAAATATCTTACTGTGTGATAGACAACGCTTCTTCCAAAAAAACTTTTCTTTGGGAATGAACAGCGTAAAAACAAAGATTTTGGCTGTAAAGAAACAGGCAGATGCTTTGGAATACAGAATTGATGAAATTGATGAAGGGGAAAATTCTCTTCGAGAATTGGCAGAGCTGGAGCTGGAAAAGAGAGCAAGTTTTTCTTTTTTGGCGGAGAATACTGCCAAAATCATCAAAAATGCTTTGCTCAAGATTGAATATTTTGAGGCAAACCATTCCTTTGTTATGAACGCTATTAATATATGGGAGAATTGGACTGAAGACTATAGAGTGTTCAAAACGACCTATAAAGAAGATATGAAAAATGACTGTGAAGATGATGGAATTGAAGAGGAAATATGGTCTGCCTGGTATCATGATTGGCAACAGTTAAGATATGCGATTGAATTAAAGATGCAGCCGGTTATTGAACGTGGCTTGCTAGGCAGCATACCAACGAATGAAGAAGTGAATACATCTATCCCTGAACAGCTTATTCATATTTTAGATGATTATAAAAAGCAGATTGATAAATTTTATAAGGAAGAACGTAAAGGAATTTATCAGAAATTTGCTTTTCAGGCCGGTGGAAATTTACAGGATAAGTTTGAAACAGAAAGCAGCCTTTACAAATTTGTGGCGGTGTTTCAATCAGAATTACAGGATATTATCTTCAATTGTAAAAATTCAGAAGACAGAGTGTGGATATTGAATTGGGCAAATAGCTTGCTTGATATTCAAATTGAAGAAGTTTTAAAATTTGTTGCCGATAATGACTTACAGAAGATATCCCACACCATCTTAGATGAGTTTGCTGCTTTGAAACAAAAGAATTATGATATTTACCTTGCTGATGTTAAAGCGTATAGTGAAGAAAAGGCAAGACGTGAAAAGTCGTACAATTCTTTGATTTTCAAAATGCGTAAGGATTTAGCTAAGTAGCAAGGGAAGTAATGGTTTATGGAAAGCATTGTTTCACAGTTACCGATAATTGATGCAGTATTTACTGAAGAAATTTGGGAGCAGAAGCCTCCTGTAATGGGTGACCATATACGGGTTAAACGTATGCATGGTATTTACACGCATCATGGTATATATGTTTCTGACAATGAAGTTATTCATTTTACAGGTACAGATGATGATAATATTATGGATTCATCGAAAAACATGGTTATCAGTTCAGATTTGAATTTTTTTCTCAAAGGTGGTGAGCTGGAGGTAAAAGAATATACTGATGAAGAGTTTCAAGACCTATATGCTCCGGATCAGATAGTTACTTATGCACGTAGCTGTCTTGGTGATGATGGTTATAATTTAATTTTTAATAATTGCGAGCACTTTGCTAATGTTTGTACTTTGGGTAGGTTTAGAAGCCACCAGGTAGAACGATTATTACAAAATAAGGGAGTTGACTATATGGGAATCTTTAGTGCAATAGGTGGTTTTATTAAGGGAATTTTTGGTGGCAGTTCTAGTGGAGCCAGTCGTTCGACAAGCTCGACAGTATATGAGCCGGATAAAGTAAGAATCGCTGAAATTGAAAATAACACGAAAATCAGATTAGCCACGATGGAACGTGAACGTCAGGAGCTTATACATAAGGCGCAGTTGGAGTCTTTGCAGGTGCAGTACGATTGTGAAGAAGCACTTGTGCAGGCAAAAGTGAAGGGATTTGCTGCAATAGCTGAGATGATCGTAAGAATGCAGTCCAAGCTGACCGAAATTGCAGAAACACGTATGGCAATTATTGAAAAAGGCTCATTGCCTATTGTCAAGGACATTGAAAATTTTTACGATGAGTTAGGAGATAAAGTAAAAGCAGATAACTATGAGTACAATATAGAGAAGCTGCCAGCGTTATTAGCAATCTTGGAAAAATATGAGATTGATTCACCTGCACATAAGCTGTATCAAAAGCGTATTGAAGAAGATATGAGAGTGCAGGGAGAGTATTACATGAAGCAATTGGACAATATTGCTATGCGTCAGCAACAGGTTATTGATGGCTTCATCAAAAATAAAAATAACATTATGGAACAAACAGGCTTACTGACGAAAGAGTTATTAGCAAGTGTACAGAAGCAGGCGTTAGAGCTTGGCCAAGGTGGAGAGACAAGCTTAAAGGAGATACAGCAAGAAAAGCAAGTACTTTTGTCAGGCCGGAAGCCACTGGCTCTAAAGGAAGGCAAGCCGAGTGAAGTGAAAAATTGAACTTACAGAGGACGATGACCATTGGGTGTATGCCTATCTACAAGAAGCTGTGGGAGATTGTGCAAAGCGGCCAGTTAGGCTATGATATTGTTGTTTGTGCTGGGGGTGGGGGTATGAAAAGCAGAGTTATGAGGATTTTTCTGGTGGCCTTTATGGTAATGGCTTGTGGTGGCTTTTGGGGATATTCCCAGGGGGAGGCCAAGGATGTTTGGGTTTATACCGTGCCGGATTCTGAATTTGGAGCTGGTTATGAGGTTTATGTGGATGATGCAAGCATCAACGGTGCTATTCAGCGCAGTGATGAAGGCCATGTTCAGGGCATTAGCAAGCAGGTACGGCATGGCAAGTTGTTAAAGACTATAAAATGGGATTTTATCCGCATTCAGAATGAATTTTGGCGGTATCATAATACCGCTATGGACGATGACCATTTGACTGTAGTTATGCCAGAAAGTGAAAGCTATTATGTTTTGGAATTTTGTGGCAAACAAATAGGTTTTCCTTTAGTTGTAGAAGACCTATGGGTATATTAAATTTTGGAGGTAGTTTATGTCAGGAAAGCATTTGAATTGGGCAGTATTAGGAACTGGTGTAATTGCCAATCAGATGGCGGCAGCTCTGGAGAAAATGGGGCGGCGGCTTTATGCAGTAGGTAATCGTACCCATGATAAGGCAGTAACCTTTGCAGAGAAATATGACGTAGAGAAGGTCTATGACACCATAGATGATATGTTCCTGGATGAAGCAGTGGATATTATCTACATAACTACTCCTCACAATACCCATTATGAATTTATGAAGAATGCTTTGGAGCATGGTAAGCATATTTTCGTGGAAAAATCTATTACTCTGAACAGCCGTGAGCTGAATGAAATGCAGGCCCTGGCGGAGTCCAAGGGGCTGATTATTGGTGAGGCCATGACCATTTGGCATATGCCTATTTACAAGAAGCTGTGGGAGATTGTGCAAAGCGGCCAGTTAGGTAAGGTGCAGATGATTACCATGAACTTTGGCAGCTTCAAGGAATACAATATGGAGAATAGATTTTTCAATATGCATCTGGCAGGAGGAGCTATGCTGGATATTGGTGTCTATGCTCTGTCCATTGTACGCAGCTTTATGGATGAAAAGCCAGAGGATATTGTGAGTCAGTGGCAGGCTTCCCCAACTGGATCTGACGAAATGGCTACTATTTTGCTGAAAAACGGTTTGGGACAGATGGCTACAGTGGCTCTGTCCATGCATTCCAAACAGCCAAAGCGGGCTATGATTAGCTGTGAAAAGGCCTATATTGAGATTATGGAATATCCTCGTGCTGACAAGGCGGTGATTGTAGATGCAGAAACCGGTGTCAGAACTGAGATAGAGGCAGGCAGTACACCAGAGGCGCTGGGCTACGAGCTGCAGGATATGGAGCAGGCAGTACTGACCGGGGATGTGTCTGGTTTGAAGCTGTCCTATTCTGCTGATGTAATGGAGATTATGACCAGATTGCGCAAGGCCTGGAATATGAAATATCCTGGGGAACAATGGTAACTTAGGATAACCGGGAGAGATTTTTTGTGTAAAGGAATGGTTGGTATTATGAAAGCAGTTTTGACTATAGCAGGTAGTGATTGCAGCGGTGGGGCTGGGATTCAGGCAGATTTAAAGACTATGCTGGCCAATGGAGTATATGGCATGAGTGCCATTACTGCCCTGACGGCTCAGAATACCACTGGTGTGTCGGCTATTATGAATGTTACCCCGGAGTTTCTAGGTCAGCAGCTGGATAGTATTTTTACAGATATTTTTCCTGATGCAGTGAAAATAGGCATGGTTTCGGACAAGGAGCTAATCAGGATGATAGCAGCAAAGCTTCGTCAGTATCAGCCAAAAAATATTGTTATTGATCCGGTTATGGTGGCCACCAGCGGAGCAAGATTGATTGCAGAGGATGCTGTGGCGGTGTTGAAGCAGGAGTTATTTCCTTTGGCCGATGTGCTGACACCAAATATTCCAGAGGCAGAGGTGCTGCTGGGAAGCAGTATTGAGACAGCAGAGAATATGGAAAGAGCAGCGGAGGAAATCAGCCGTCAGTATGCTTGTGCTGTACTTTGCAAGGGGGGACATAGCATTAACGATGCTAATGACCTTTTGTATAGTGGCGATCAGGCTACATGGTTTGCTGGTAAGAGAATTGCTAATCCCAATACCCACGGCACAGGCTGTACCCTGTCCTCAGCAATAGCTTCCAATCTGGCCAAGGGTCATACTATGGTAGATGCAGTGAAGCTGGCTAAGGAATATATATCTGGCGCCTTGGGGGCTATGCTGGATTTGGGCAAGGGCAGCGGCCCTATGGATCATGGTTATATGATATCCTGTGGCAGGTAAGGCAGCCGTTCCTAAATTGAATTTCTAGATTTGCCAATGATGTGGTTCTATTAATGGACTTTGTGTTGACTATTGGCTTGGAAATATAATATAATAACATTTGGTTGATTATACGAATTTGCGCCCTGGTTGGAATACTCAGCCAGGGCAATTGATATTTTAGGAGGCTGTGTTGTGGAGAAGTATTCACCCCAGAGTATAGAAAAGAAATGGCAGTCCAAATGGCTGGCTGAGAACGTTTATAAGACCGAAATGGACCCAAAGAAGCCAAAGTATTATACCTTGGAAATGTTCCCATATCCATCTGGCAATCTGCATATGGGCCATGTGCGGAATTATTCCATTGGTGATGTTTTGGCTCGCTACAAGACTATGGAGGGCTTTAATGTTATTCATCCAATGGGCTTTGATGCTTTTGGCATGCCAGCAGAGAATGCTGCTATTAAGCATGGTGTAAAGCCATCTGACTGGACTTATTCCAATATGGATAATATGAAGCGTCAGCAGCGTGAAATGGGCCTGTCCTATGACTGGGATCGCTCTGTAGCTACCTGCAGCCCAGATTATTATCGTTGGACTCAGTGGCTCTTCCAGCTGTTCTACAAGCGTGGACTGGCTTACAAGAAAAAGGCCTATGTAAACTGGTGTGAAACCTGTGGCACAGTATTGGCTAATGAGCAGGTTATTGAGGGCAAGTGCTGGCGCTGTGATTCTCAGGTTATCAAGAAGGATTTGTCCCAGTGGTTCCTGAAGATTACTGATTATGCTGATGTACTGCTGAAGGATTTGGAACTCTTGAAGGGCTGGCCTGATAGAGTAAAGACCATGCAGGAGAACTGGATTGGCCGCAGTGAGGGCTTGGAGTTCAATCTGGAGGTTCCAGAGCTGGGAGAGAAGATTGCTGCTTATACCACTCGTCCTGATACTGTATATGGTATTACCTTCTTGGCCCTGGCAGCAGAGCATCCTTTGATTGAAAAGATTTGTGAGAATAATCCAAAGGCTAAGGAGATTCAGGATTTCTGTCAGAAGGCTCAGAATCAGTCTGAGTTGGAGCGTACCTCCTCTGAGTCTGAAAAGGAGGGTATCTTTACTGGCCTTTATGCGGTAAACCCATTTAATGGTAACAAGGTAGAAATCTGGGTTACTAATTATGTACTGGCTGAGTACGGTACTGGTGCGGTTATTGGTGTTCCTTCTGAGGATCAGCGTGACTGGATGTTTGCTGAGAAGTACAAGCTGAATGTTATTATTACTCTCCAGCCAAAGGACAAGGAGCTGAAGCTGGAGGAAATGACTGAGGCCTATGTAGACAAGGCTGGTGTGCTGGTAAATTCTGCTGAGTTCTCTGGCATGGACATTAAGGCTGCTATGAAGGGCATTATGGACAAGGCTGAGGCTGAGGGCTTTGGTAAGCGTCGTGTCAACTATCGTCTCCGTGACTGGTTGATTTCTCGTCAGCGTTATTGGGGTGCACCTATTCCAATTATTTACTGTGATGACTGTGGTGAACAGCTTGTACCAGAGGATCAGCTGCCTGTAATGCTGCCAGAGGATGTAAAGTTCGAGCAGGGTTCTGTATCTCCGTTGGCTCAGAGTGAGTCCTTTGTAAACTGCACCTGTCCAAAGTGTGGCAAGCCTGCCCGTCGTGAGACTGATACTATGGATACCTTTATTTGCTCATCTTGGTATTATCTCCGCTACACAGATCCACACAATGACAAGATGCCATTTGCCAAGGATAAGGTAAATTACTGGGCACCTGTAGACCAGTATATTGGCGGTATTGAGCATGCTATTCTTCATTTGCTCTATTCCCGCTTCTTTACTAAGGTGCTGCGGGATGCAGGCATGGTGGATTTTGCAGAGCCATTTACCAATCTGTTGACCCAGGGCATGGTATTGAAGGACGGAGGCAAGATGTCCAAGTCCAAGGGCAATGTAGTTTCCCCAGAGGAGATTATCGGTCAGTATGGTGCTGATACGGCTCGCCTCTTCATTCTCTTTGCTGCTCCTGTAGACCGTGATCTCGATTGGAGCGATGAGGGTGTTGCTGGTGCTTATCGTTTCCTGAGACGTGTATGGCGTATTATGGAAATCTTCGAGGATAAGATTAAATCCTCCAGCGATGATTACGATGTTACTGCTCTTACTGCTGAGGAAAAGGAGCTGCGCCGGGTTCTTCACACCACCATCAAGAAGGTAACTGAGGATATTCGTGACCGTTTCATGTTTAACACCGCTATCAGCTCTATTATGGAGCTGGTAAATGCTTTCTATGCATTCCAGGATAGTAAGACCATTAATGGCGGTTTGGTAAGAGAGGTTAGCTTGAATCTCCTGAAGATGCTGGCGCCATTTGCCCCTCATATTACTGAGGAGCTGTGGAGCATTCTGGTAGGTCATGGTAGCATTCATCAGCAGCAGTGGCCTCAGTATGAGGAAGCTGCTACTGTTCAGGCCGAAGTAGAGATTGTTCTGCAGATTAACGGTAAGGTTAGGGATCGCATTATGATTGCCACCGGTATCAGCCGTGAGGAATTGGAAACCGCCGCTAAGGCTAATGCCAGAGTGCAGGAGCTGACTGAGGGCAAAACCATTGTCAAGATGATTTGCGTACCAGACAAGCTGGTTAATGTGGTTGTAAAATAATCAATCCATATAGTTAAGTATAATTAACATGATGATAGTATTAGACAGGCTTAGATGTCTGTGATAATCTGTCATCATGTTTTTCTTTTTGCAAAATAATTGGAGATTATGGTGATGCTACAGCTTTACGGACAAAAGCGAGAATTGTACACTGTACAAGGAAATATTACTCTTTGTATACTGGTGGTAGAAAAACCTTGAATTATGTTCATGGACAGGGTATAATTGTGCATTGTTAATTAAATTTTCTATTAAAGGAGTTCTTTGTTATGATGAGTAATGCTTTAGCTAAGTGGCAGGGCATCAGCCTGATTCTCCGAATTATTATCGGCATGATTATAGGTATTGCCTTTGCTCTTTCCGTGCCTGGCAATACTGTTTTACCTATCTTTGGTAAGGTATTTGTAGGCTTACTGAAAGGGATTGCCCCTGTATTGGTATTTGTTTTGGTTATTAGTGCCTTGGCCAATGCTTCTGGTAATATTGGCGGACGCTTCAAAAATGTAATTATGATTTATATTTTTGGCACTTTCTTTGCTTCTGTTACAGCAGTAATGGCCTGCCAGCTGTTTCCTATTACTATGAAGCTGACTGATGCGGCTACAGATGCAGCTCCAGATGGTATTGGACAGATTCTTACCACCATTATTACTAATGTGGTGGCCAACCCTGTAAATGCTTTGATGAACGGTAATTATCTAAGTATTCTCTGCTGGGCTATTATTTTTGGTCTTGGCTTCAAGAAGCTGGCTTCCAAGGGAACCTGTGATATGGTAGCAGATTTGGCTGCTGTTGTGTCCAAGGCTGTTTTCTGGATTATTCAGTTGGCACCTTTTGGTATTATGGGCTTGGTTTTCTCTGCTGTATCTGAGAACGGTCTGGAGATTTTCGTAGATTATGGTCGTCTTTTGGTAGTTCTGGTTGGCTGTATGTTTGCTATGGCCTTGATTGTAAATCCATTGATTACCTTCTTTTTCCTGCGTCGCAATCCATATCCACTGGTGTGGAAATGTCTGAAAATTAGTGGTGTTACCGCGTTCTTTACTAGAAGCTCCGCAGCCAATATTCCAGTTAATATGGAGCTGTGCAAGGATATGGGCTTGGATGAGGATTTCTATTCCGTGTCCATTCCCTTGGGAGCCACCATTAATATGGAGGGTGCTGCTATTACCATTACCGTTATGGCCATGTCTGTAGCCTATACTTTGGGCATTGCTGTAGATATTCCTACTGCAATTCTCCTGTCTGTATTGTCTGCCGTAGGTGCTTGCGGTGCCTCTGGTGTGGCTGGCGGATCCCTGCTGTTGATTCCTATGGCTTGCTCCCTTTTTGGCATTAGCAATGATATTGCCATGCAGGCTGTTGGTGTAGGCTTTATTATTGGCGTGATACAGGATTCCTGTGAGACTGGTCTGAATTCCTCCAGTGATGCTCTCTTTACGGCTATTGCTGAGTTCTATGACCGTCGCAAGCAGGGAAAGGATTTCAGCTTCTAAAAATTCTTAGCACATAGTATTGATTTGCTTAAAAAATTACAACCTCTGATTTAATTCAGGGGTTGTTTTTTTTATGTAGAGGATGGTTTTGATTATTAATGATTAGCTTGGGAAAAGAAGGAAAAGGTGGTTGAAAAAACTAAATAAGATATTTTATGCGATGGACAAACAAAATGTTTTTTGTATTCATAAGCTTTTTTGTTGACAGCCATAAGCTATTTATGATATAAAATATACATCGAAAGGATATACATTCCGAATCTAAATATTCTGGGACATAGTGG
>DAVZJH010000076.1:0-10370 GCA_052272885.1 Anaerovibrio sp.
TTTAATGAAAAGCAACAGAAAATCTTGTTGTTAAACAAAAACTGTTGAACTAAAAGTTATTTTCATTTATGATTAAGGAGGAACTTGTTATGAAAGCAAAGGCTGTAAGACTTCACGGTGCTAACGATCTCCGTCTGGAGGAGTTTGAACTGCCTGAGATTACTGATGATGAAATTCTGGTAAAGGTGGTATCTGACAGCATCTGCATGTCCACCTACAAATGCGCCATTCTGGGCACTGAGCACAAGCGTGTACATGAGGATGTAGCAGAGCATCCTGCTATTATGGGGCACGAATTTGCCGGAGATATTGTGAAAGTAGGCAAAAACCATCAGCACCAGTTCAAGGCAGGTATGAAATTTACCCTGCAGCCAGCTCTAAACTACAAGGGAACCATGTGGAGCCCTGGCTATTCCTATGAATTCTTCGGTGGTGATACTACTTATTGCATTATCCCAGCAGAGGTTATGGAACTGGGCTGCTTGCTGGAATACAAGGGCAAGGCTTATTATGAGGCTTCCTTGGCAGAGCCTATGTCCTGCAGCATTGGTGCTTTCAACGCAGCTTATCATACCCAGATGGGTGTCTACACTCATGAAATGGGTATCAAAAAGGATGGCAAGCTGGCCATTATGGCTGGTGCTGGCCCTATGGGATTGGGTGCTCTCACCTATGCCCTCCATCGGGATGTACGTCCATCCATGATTGTAGTTACTGATATCAATCAGGATAGATTGGACAGAGCTGCTCATCTCTTCCCACCAGAGGAAGCCAAGGCAGATGGTATTGAGCTGCATTTTGTAAACACTGCAAAAATGGCAGATCCTGTAGCAGAGCTTAGAGAGCTTTCTGGTGGCACTGGCTATGACGATGTACTTTGCTATGCACCAGTATCTGCAGTTGTAACCCAGTCCAGCGGTATTCTGGGCAGAGATGGCTGTCTCAACTTCTTTGCTGGCCCTACCGACAAATTATTTAGTGCCACCATGAATTTCTATGATGTACACTACAATTCCACTCATGTTATGGGCACTACTGGCGGTAATACCGCTGACATGATTGAATCCCTGGAGCTGACTGCTGCCAAGAGAATCAATCCTGCTGTTATGGTAACTCATATTGGCGGTCTGGATGCTGCAGCAGAAACAACTCTGAACCTGCCAAAGATTCCAGGTGGCAAAAAGCTAATTTATACCCATCTGGAAATGCCTTTGACTGCTCTCACTGACCTGCGGGCTCAGGGAGAAGCCAAAAATGACCAGCGTTATCTGGCTTTAGCAGATATTATAGAGGCCAACAAGGGCCTGTGGTGCCCTGAGGCAGAGGAATACCTGCTGGCCAATTTCATAAAAGAATAATATGTCAGAAAGCCTCCCCTAGGCCTTCTGACCTTATGGGAGGCTTTGTATTATGGATTCGATGGAATTACGAAGAAATGCTATTGTGTCTTTGATTAACGAAAAAGGCTCTGTTTCCTTTGGGGATTTGAAGGAAAGCTTTCCCCAGGTTTCAGAAATGACTCTACGCACTGATTTAAAGACTCTGGATAAAGCAGGCTCAATTGTCCGTATTCACGGCGGGGCTAAATCTGTGGGCACTGTTCAATCTGTTATTAGCAAGGATGATTTTCTCAACAAGAGATCTATCCTTAATATAAATGAAAAGCAGATTATCGCCCAAAAAGCCATTCAACTGTTGCAGCCTGATGAAACCATCTTTTTGGATTCTGGCAGTACCGCCACCATGATGGCAGCAGCCATACCTGATGAACCACGGCTGATTTATACCTCTGGCCTAACCTGCGCCATTGAGCTGGCTAATCTGGCCCAGCCACGTATCTGTCTGCCAGGAGGAGTACTGAACCGTTATAGTCACAGCGTATGTGGTGTTTCAGCCATCAGAGAGCTGGAAAGGATTCACTTTAAGCAGGCCTTTATTGGTGTTACTAGCTTTAGCTATGACACAGGCTTTACCTGTAGTATTGACGAGGAAGCCCGGCTAAAACAGCTGGCCATAGAGCATGCTCAGGAGGTTATTCTCCTTATGGACTCCAGCAAGCTGCAAAAGCACAGCACCTTTACCTTTGCCCATTTGGATCATGTGGATATTATCGTATCTGACGGAAAACTGCCTCAGGATTTTGTGACCTGCTGCCAGCAGCATAATGTACGGATTATCTAAATACTATTTCTTCGTTCTTCCTATGTAATCATCCTTAATTATATTTTAGGAGGAGCCACCATGAAAAATTCTATTCAAAAATTTGGCAAGTTCCTTTCTTCTATGGTTATGCCAAATATTGGCGCCCTGATTGCCTTTGGTTTTCTGGCTGCTTTGTTTATTGACACCGGCTGGCTGCCTAACAAGCAGCTAAGCACTTTGGTAGGCCCAATGCTTACCTATTTAATACCTGTATTGATTGCCTCCACCGGTGGTTATCTGGTGGCAGGGGAAAGAGGACGAGTAATCGGTGCCATTGCCGTAGTTGGTGCCATTCTCAGCGATTTGAATATTACCATGCTGATGGGTGCTATGATTATGGGGCCTTTGGCTGGATTGGTTATCAAAACCTTTGACAGCTTTATGGAAGAGCGTATGCCAGCCGGCTTTGAGATGCTGATTAACAATTTCTCCATCGGTATTTTGGGCATGCTACTGGCCATCTTCGGCTATTGGGCTGTAGGCCCTGTAATGGCTGCTATTTTGGCGATACTCTCTGTAGGTGTAGACACCTTGGTGCAGCACAATTTACTGCCATTAATTGCTGTATTCATTGAACCAGCCAAGGTTCTCTTCTTGAACAACGCTATTAATCATGGTATCTTTACCCCTTTGGCTACGGCTCAGGTTCTGGAGCATGGCAAATCCATTCTCTATATGCTGGAGGCCAATCCTGGCCCTGGTCTTGGCGTACTTCTTGCCTATATGTTCTTCTGCAAGGATAAAACCACCAAGGATTCTGCACCAAGTGCCGTAATTATTCACCTATTCGGCGGTATTCACGAAATCTATTTCCCATATGTTCTGATGAACCCTATGGTTATCATTGCTCCTATTGTAGGTAATATTGCTGCTATTTTCTGGTTTACCATGACTGGTGCTGGTCTTGCTGGCCCGGCCTCCCCTGGTTCCATTATTGCCTTTTTGATGATGGCTCCAGGCTCCGATACTTTGATTGTCCTGACAGGTGTTTTAATCGCCGCTGGCGTATCCTTTGCCATTGCTACTCCAATTATAAAGATGGCAGGCAGCAAATCCTTGGAGGATGCCCAGAAGGAGGTAGCTGCCAGAAAGGCTCAGGCCAAGGGCGAAGCTCTTAGCTTTACTGGTTTGGAAAAAACCAATGTAAAGAAAATCATTTTTGCCTGTGATGCAGGTATGGGCTCCTCTGCTATGGGAGCTACCAAATTCCGTAACCGCATCAAAACCCAGCGCCCTGAAATTGTAGTGAAGAATACCTCTGTAGATAATATTCCTGCCGATTGCGATATTGCTGTAGTACAGACTACCTTAGCAGATAGAGCTAGAAAATCCGCGCCTCAGGCTCAGCTGGTAACTATTGGCAATTTCCTGGCAGATCCTGCCCTTGATGCTCTCTATGTACAGCTAACCACTGGTGATGCCCCTGTCATGGAGGCACAGCCTACCATAGCAGAGGAAGTATCTCATAATGAAAACAATTCTATTATTGTTAAAGAAGGAATTGTACTGGGACAGCTGCCAGAAACTAAGGAAGAAGCTATTACCAAAGCTGGTGAACTGCTGGTAAAGCTAGGCTATGTAGATGAATCCTATATTCCAGCCATGCTGGAACGAGAAAAGCTGGTATCCACCTATATGGGTATGGGTGTGGCCATTCCTCATGGCACCAGCCAGGCTAAAGGCACTGTCAAGAAAAGTGGCATTGTCTGCCTCCAGTATCCACAGGGTGTGTACTTTGGCGGCGAAAAAGCCCAGCTAATCTTTGGCATTGCAGGTGTAGGCGACGAACATTTGGAAATTCTAGCCAATATTTGCACTATGCTGGAGGATGAAAAGGTTCTTGAAGAACTCAAAACCACTAAGGATGTAGATTGGGTTCTGTCCCATCTTTCCTAATTAGGATGTAAGCCAGGACGGTGTAATCCCATATAGATTGCACCAGCCTGTCTGACATAAATTTTTCCTTATATTGATACCCTTTTCTCGGGTATCTAACCAATCCCTAATATGTCTATTTTTAGACAACTAACATTCCCTATAATAGCAAAAAGCCAGTCGACTTCCCCGACTGGCTTTTTGTTATGAAAATTATCGTATATCCATTTCAACTGTCATATCAGCGAATAGCTTCTTGTTTCCACTCATCATCCCAACGAAGGTAAAACAGCAAAAACGGATCAAGAATATATAGCGTACTATTTTGCCACTCCAATGTATCTAGAGCTGGCACAGAAACCTTTATAATACATTCCGTGTGTTTTACTACATTGGCTAGATTCATACCATTAGGAGCATCTTCTTTATCCTGCAGGATAGCTTGCATACGTTGATGTATTTCTGAAGCAGTCACCTTCAATACAGGTGGATCTACACTTATACTAAGCAAAAACAACCCGTAGGTATCACAATGCTTACCATCTCTTAAGATATATTGTTTACGCCTACTTCTCCCCTTAGCTGGGCCTTCCCACATACGCTGAACATTTTCTCGATAATGCTGATATGCCTCTACAGTATCACCAAAAGCGTTATGCAATGTATCCATAGAGATTGTCTCCCCATCCTCTAATATTCGCATAGCCAGATTGTAACAATTTTCCTGCATCAACTGCGGAGACAAGGCACTTTCCTGTACAATATGTGCTATCTGATCATTAGGCACATCTATTTGCAGCAATTCAAATCCGGTACTGGCAATCTGCTCTAATTCATCACTAGTCCAAGGTTTGAGGTTTATAAAAACTGTACGACCTATAAGATCTGGATTTCTTTTGATAGCATCATCAGCACGATGAGGCAAGGTTAAAAGTATAACCTTCAAACCATTGAACAGCTCTGCCTTTAATATTCTTGACAAATAAAGCTGAGTTTCTAGATTTATATAATGGAAATCATCTATTACTAGGACAAACTCTCCTGCTATTAAAGCCTTCAATACTAAGGTATTATTTCGCATAACCTTCTGAGTAACATTTTCTCCCTGCCTAGCGACCTTACTAAATTCTCCAGTCAAAGAACCCGTCAGCATAGAAAAGAATGATGTTTTACCTCCTATAGCAGCCTTACCAGTTTTGTTTTCTTGGTTAGAATACGCCATAGAAAGCTCATCTGGAATACGCAAATTTTCTGCTATTTGCTGCCAAAAATCCTCCACGGAATTTATGTGTGCACCGCTAAGCTCCACTAATCTTTCCTCTGGCACTACCTTGCGATACAGTACAGTTTTGCCCGTTTTGGAACCTCCTGAAACAGCAATCAAGCTTCCCACTTTTTGTAATGCCCGCTTAAGCTTTGTTTCATAGGTAATACCACGCTTTTCCTGTCTATTTATATACGTATATGACGGCATAGTATTAGGACGAAAAATCTCCGCAACATGATACTTCTTCATAATCACCCCTCCTAACACTGAATTTTATACATATATTATATCATTTTCAATTTTTTATTCAATATACAGAGTCTTTACTAGGGAGCTATCTATTAATATTTATACCATGCCTTGCGTTTTTTCTCCACCCGGCGGGCCAGAATAATCGACTGCTTCAGAAGGCTACGCAGCATCTCCAGATTCTCCTCATCCTCACTCATGCCTTCCAGTCTTTTTAGCTCATCCATTACCTGCTGTCTCTCCTGCGGCAGCTCACCCTTCATGCTATACAGCCCAAGGATAATATTTCTTAGCTGTTCCGAAAGCTGCCAGCTACGGGTCTTGCTATCCACAGAAAACTCATACGCAGCCTCCCCAGCCAAATCTCTGCCCAACAGATAATCCAAGGACACACCATAAAAATCCGCAAAATCCAACAATGCCCCCAGCTCAGGGGAGCGCTTGTCATGCTCTATCAGCGACATAGCCGCAGTAGTATATTTTCTATTATATTTTTCATTATATTGCCTGCAAAGCTGCTCCTGGGACAACCCACGCTGCAGTCGCAACTCTCGAAATCTGGTCATATCCTTAACACCTTCACCTACAAATAGCCACTATGGTTTTCATAATAATAACAAAATCCATAGCCACATTATGTCTACACACATAATCCTTGTAATAACCTATCTTGATTGGCAATACCACATCAATATATTCACGTTCAGGATTCTTAGACTTCCCCAATATTTCACTTTCAGCACGAAACTCTATAGAGGCATTATCTGTTATGCCAGGCTTTACAGACAAGACAATATTTCTATCTTCCTCGCTATATTCCTCAATATACCTTGGCACCTCAGGCCTAGGCCCTACCAAACTCATATCGCCCAACAGCACATTAAATAACTGAGGCAACTCATCCAGCTTGTATTTGCGCAAAAACTTCCCTACACCAGTTATCCTTGCATACCTGCCTACGGTTATTTGCTTTCCATGCCTCTCTGCATTCTCAATCATGGTACGAAATTTGTATATACGAAAAATCTTTCCATATCTCCCCACTCGTTCTTGACGAAAGAAAACTGCCCCAGACGAGTCATATTTTATCAGAATTGCTATTATCACAAAGACAGGAGCCAAAACCACTATCCCAGGTATGGTAAATACTAAATCAAAAATTCTCTTTGCCATATCTCACCATTAATTCAAACATTTGTGAACTGACACTATAATATAATCAATCTCCTCATTCGTTAATTTTGTATGCAGAGGCAATGTTACCTCATTGGCAAACTGAGCATAAGCATGAGGAAAATCTGCTATATCAAATCCAAGCTCCTTATAGGCAGTCATCATAGGCAAAGGCTTGTAATGCACATTGGTAGCTACCCCCAGCTGAGCCATAGCTTCAATGAATTTATTTCTCTCCTCTATGCTCTTGTTTTGCAAACGCATCATATACAGATGTCCACTGCTTAAATGAGTTTTGCCACTATGCTCCAACACTTCTACAGGCAAATCCTTCAGACCAACATTGTAGCGCCTGATAATTTCCTGACGTCTCTGCAGCAATCCTTTATATCTATCCAGCTGTACCAATCCCATAGCAGACATAATATCTGTCATATTGCATTTGTAATAACAGCCCTGTATATCATATTCCCATGCCCCCAGCTTGGTTTTGGCCAAGGCATCCTTATTTTGTCCATGCAGAGACAGCAACTGATACTGCTTGTACAAGATATCATCCTCAATGCCGTCAATATGCCGCCAAGTAGCACAGCCTCCCTCAGCCGTAGTAAAATTCTTAACAGCATGAAAGGAAAAACTACTAAAATCTGCAATAGAGCCAGCCATCTGTCCATGCCATTGAGCACCTAAAGCATGGGCACAGTCTGCCATAACAGCAACTCTCCCCATAGTCCTCTGAATATTATTGTTTGGTGAAAAAATATTTTTCTTACTCTCAACAATGGCGAAAATTCTATCATAATCACACACAATACCAGCAATATCCACAGGGATAACAGCTTTGGTGCGAGGTGTAATAGCTGCTTCCAAAGCATCATAATCCATTTCATAGGAATCCTTGGCTGTATCAACTAATATAGGCGTAGCTCCCACATGCACAATAGGACTAGCACTAGCAGTATATGTATAGGCGCTGGTAATAACCTCATCACCTGGCCCAATCCCCAGCACCCGCAAATTAAGCTCCAAGGCTGCTGTAGCAGAATTAAGACACACTGCTCCTGCACTATGACAGAACTCCGCCAATCGCTTCTCCAATTCCTTGGTACGAGGCCCAGTAGTAATCCAGCCACTTCTCATGGCATCTGCAACCTCCTGAATCTCGGCCTCTGTTATATCAGGTGGAGAAAAAGGTATTTTCATCATTTATATCGCTCACCTTTCTAACACTTGATTCATAATATCAATAAATTTCAATGGTAACACATCATAGTTAAAATACTTCAATACAGCTTCATGACCTCTTTCCCCCATATTATGCCGCTCTCCGTCTGTCGTGTGAATTAATTCCTTAATTCCACGCATTAAATCCTCCACATTTTCGGGCTTAACATTAATACCACAAGAATAATCCTTTATATAATTATTCGGAGCATTAACAGCATACAATATTGGCTTACCTGACATCATGGCATCAAACAATTTATTCATACATATACCAAAGGAGAACATTGTATTGTCTACTGCTCCCACATATATAGCGTCAAACATCTTTGTCAATGTCGGTATACTTTTTTTGCTAACTGGTGGCAAAAAATAAATACTGTTATTTAAGTCACTCGCCATTTTCATTAGCTGTTTCTTATAAATACCATCACCAACAAATACAACTGAAATGCTATCATCCTGCAATTTTCTAATAGCTTCGATAAGATGTTCTAAGCAATATGATTTAGTATGACTGCCAAAAAATCCTATTACAAACTGGTGATTATTGTGCAAATAATTTAACAACTTTGCGTGCTCATTTGGTAAAGGCTCAGCATCAACCCATTCAGACAATACAATACCATTAGGTACATGAAAAAATTTATTTTTCTCCATACCATGTTCTACAAAGTATTCCTTAGCACAGGGCAATAGGGACACAACCCCATCTGAATTTCGACAGAAGCTATTTTCCCCCCACTGCATCAGTTGTACAAATGGGTGGCTTTTCGACATACCGCCTACCTCTATCAAAGTAGCAGGCCACATATCATGTACCTCATGAATCAGCTTAGCATGAGCTAGTCTAGCAATCTTCTGACAGGCAAAAGTATCTATGGGATAAGTAGAGGAAGCAATAACTATATCAGGCTTATATCTATCCACCAAATACTGTGCATTAAACCAGAGCTTTCCCACAAATCTAAACATAGTCAAAGCACGAGCTGCACCATTCCCATGATAAGCACCTGTTTTTACCCAGCAATACTTAATACCCTCAATATTTTGCTCCTGAAAATCATTTGTCACTTCATGGTTGATTTTTCGCAAATGAGAAAAATCTCCCGCCACAATCGTTACATTATGCCCCATCTTTACCCATTCGCAAGCAAGATAATATGGACGAAATTCCATGCCCATATCCACTGAGCCAGCATAATGATTCACCAATAAAATATTCATAAAACAATCACTTATCCATCAAAAACTCTACTATTTTATTGCCAGCATGACCATCACCATATAGCTCATGCTTAAACTCCATAGCACCACCACGAAGCCTTGCTTCTGCTAACAATATTTTCTCTTCATCTGCTCCTGCCAGACAGTTATAACCATGCTTTACCAACTCTACCCACTCAGTTTCATCTCGCAGAGTGATACATGGCTTCTGGAAGAAAAATGCTTCCTTCTGCACCCCTCCACTATCTGTCAACACTGCATCACAATGACTTTCCAGATACAACATGTCAAAATATCCCACTGGAGCTATAGTTACAATATTTTTTAACTGAATATTATGAGCAGCCAAGATTTTCTTGGTACGTGGATGCAACGGCAAGACTACCTTTTTATACAAAGATATCTTCTCTAATGCTCTCATGATAGCTGATATTCTTATTTCACTATCTGTATTCTCTGCTCTGTGAACTGTAGCCAAATAAAAGCTACCTAATGAGTCCACAAGTTGACGTATACCATCTGAAGCTTTATTCTGCTTACGATAGAATAAAGAAGCATCCAACATCACATCACCTATATTCACCATATTTACAGCAAAATTATCATAGCCTTCCTGCCGAAGGTTATCCATAGCCGTGTCAGTAGGGCAAAACAGATATGAAGATACTCTATCGGTCAAAATTCTGTTAATCTCCTCTGGCATCTTCATATTGAAAGAACGAAGTCCTGCCTCTACATGTGCTACAGGTATATGCAGCTTGGCTGCTGCCAAAGCACCTGCCAAAGTGCTATCCGTATCACCATATACCAGCACTACATTTGGATTTTCATCCTGCAAAACCTGCTCTATTTTCTCCAGCATCCGCCCAGTATTGGCACCATGAGTTCCTCCGCCAACATGGAGATTGTAGGCAGGTCTTGGAATACTCATTTCCTCAAAGAACACATCAGACATATTAACATCATAATGCTGACCAGTATGAACTATAACCTCCTCTATCTGCATCTGATGCACCTTATTCCATTCACCAATAGCCCGGGAAACCACTGCAGCTTTGATAAACTGTGGCCTAGCGCCAACGATGGTTATTATCTTATACATAATGTCACCCTTTTCTAAAATTGCATATTGTTGGCAAACATATCCTTTAAT
>DAVZJH010000077.1:0-9790 GCA_052272885.1 Anaerovibrio sp.
GCCGGGCTGGCCAGAGTTGCTCCCCCAGAAGCCCAGAGAGCTTACCAGTCCCAAGGCCACCCCTGCCCGCATTACCAGCTCCATAATCCCAGCAAAGGTAGGCACAAAGCTTTTGCCCAAGCCCTGCAGTGTGTTCCGGTAGATAAACAAAAGAGCCAGTATCCAGTAGCAGCAGCCTGTGGTGGTAAGATATACCTGTCCCAGCTCCACCACCTCCGGTGCTGCATCACCAATAAATAGATGCATCAGCCAGGAACCGCAGATAATATTAAAAAATCCCACCGCAATACTAAAACTGCCAGACATCATAATACATTGATTAACTCCCTGACGGATACGGTTAAACTTGCCTGCACCGTAGTTCTGAGCTGTATAGGCCGCCATAGCAATGCCAAAGGACATCATGGGCATCAGGGCAATGGTTTCTACCTTCTGAGCGGCAGAAAAGGCTGCCACGGAGATTGGCCCCAGTCCATTCAGGGCCACCTGGAGAATAACCGCACCAATGGCAATTATAGATGTCTGAAAGGCCATAGGCATACCTACCTGGATATGCTGCCACAGTAAGGGCCAATCCACCTGCCAGTCCTGTCTCTGAATCCTGAGAACTGGCACCTTGCGCCAGATATATATCCAAGCAATGAGGCCTCCTAGGAACTGGGAAACGATCATGGCCCAGGCTGCCCCTGGAATACCCCATTCAAAAACCAGCAGGAAGATTGGTTCCAGCACAATGTTAATACACAATGATGTGGCTAGAAAAATAGTAGGGTGACGGCTGTCCCCCAAGGCTCTTAGCAGATTGGCTCCTACAATAAAGGTGCTAAAAAAAGGAGAACCTCCTACCACAATAGCAATAAAATCCTCTGCTCCATCAATAATATCCAGAGGGGTGTCCATCCACAAAAGGATTTCTCTGGCAAAATACCCACCTATAAAGGCGGTTAAAACACTGGCACCCATAGCAATCAGCACACAGGCTGCGGCACTGCGCCGTACCCCCTCCATATCCTTGGCTCCGAATCTCTGGCCAGTAATAATAGTAAGGCCTGCGGTCAAGCCCATAATACAGCCTACCAGCAGGAACATAATGGGACCGGTACAGCCTACCGCTGCTAGAGCCTCTACCCCTAAGAACCGTCCCACCAGCAGTGTATCTATAAATCCATATAGCTGCTGAAAAATATTGCCCGCTATCAGGGGCAGGGTAAAAAACAATATGAGCTTGGCAGGGTTGCCGCTGGTCATATCCTTGGTGTTGGCCATTCTATCATCCTTCCTCTCTATATTTCCCCTATGGGGAGAGTGAGCCTATTTGCCTTGGCTCTATTCCAAATACCTTGTAACTGTCAAACGAAGCTTTTCCCTAAGAACAGTAACGCTGTCATCCAATGAACTGCTTTGAGGCATCAGCTTGTTATAATGAAAAACCTGCTTTCGGCTGGTGCGGTAGTCTGTAGGACAGGGCACCACCTGAAAGCCCTCCTTGGCAAAGTTCAGCACAGAACGCTCCATATGAAAGGCGGAGGTTACTAATATAGGATGCTCCAAACCCTTCTCCCGCAGGATACGACAACTGTACATGGCATTCTGCCGAGTGTTAAGGCTGTTAGGCTCTGTCAATATCATATCCTCCGGCACCCCCAGCCGCAGTAGCTCCCTATGGGCAATGACAGCCTCTGGGCCGCTGTCTGCATATACCTGGCCACCAGATACCAGTACCGGCACATGAAGCTGGTTGTACAGCTCTGCTGCCGTAAGGAGCCTAGCTGCCGGCACAGCACAGAGATTGCCCTGCTCCCCTAGATTTGGGGTATCCTGGGTAGCTCCTCCCCCCAGCATAATAATCACATCTCCCTGGGGATGGGCTGGCTGGTCATAGATATTCTCCAGCCTGCTCATAAGCATATTAGATACATAGGAAGTGGACAAAAGGTAAAACAGGGTTGTTACCAAAAAAACTGCCGCCGCTGCTTTTCGGGCAGCTGCCTTTTTGTCCTGTCGCCACCAATAGATAGCCAAAGCCCAAAGGCAGACAAAAAACACCCCTGGAGGAAGCAGGAAGCTTGCTCCGAATTTTAATAGATAAATCATTTCTTCACCGCCTAAAATTTATACAAATTCTTTGCAGGACTTTTTTTCTTTTTGTAGAATTATATACTATTATAGCATACATTGCTATAATATGGTGTAGGCAGATTTTGCTATCTGAGGCTGACGGTCAAATTCTGAGGGCTGTCCTTCACAAGGCCTCTTTAAAAAAAGGAGAGATTATTATGGCATTTATTCCTGTAAATCAGGTGAAAGCAGAGAAAAAAGCAAACGGCAAGGGTGAGATTACTATCAATCATCTGCTGGGAGCGAATGAGCTAGGAGGCAATGATATGTTTGCCAAGGTGGTAATTCCTCCAGGCTGTTCCATTGGCTACCATGAGCATCATGGCAATACTGAGACTTACCATATTCTGCAGGGTGAGGCTCTCTACAGTGACAATGGCACTGAGACCAAGGTTGGAGCTGGTACTACCACCTTCTGTCCAGATGGTGAAGGCCATAGCATTGAGAACTGCGGCAGTGAGGATCTGGTGTTTGTTGCCCTGATTACTAGGACTATCTAAGATAATTTTGTATTGTGAGGGGATATTATGACTGCATATATTGAGCCTGCAGAGGAAGCTAGTTCAATAGCAAGGAATAATAAAAAAACTGCCGGGACAGCCATCTTCTGGAAGGATGCTCAGGGCAGGTTTTTGAGCTGCAATCTGGTTTATCAGCAATTTATTGGCCTTAGTATGGAAGAAATCATTGGCCATACTGTGGAGGAAATCGGAGCGGTCAGTCCCAAGTATCCGCCCCTGATTGATGATGCGGATATTCTGGCCGGCCAGACTGTCAGTCAGGTTCCGGGACAGCTGCTGGATGGCACCAACAAGCCTCGACATGTGATGGTCAGCAAATCCCCTCTTATTATCAAGAACAAAATAGCCGGTATTGTAGGCACCATTGAGGATATTACAGAGCAGGTAGCCCAGTCCAAGACACTGCTGCAGCTGACAGAGGCTATTCAGTATGTACCGGGAGGTATTCTGGTCTATGAGTGGAAGGGTACAGGAGAGTGCAAATTGCTGCTGATCAGCCCTGTAGCCAAGGAGATGTTTAATATCCCAGAGAAAACCACGGATGGCATAGATGAGATATTACGGCATTGCCTCCATCCTGATGACCGCTGGTGTGCCAGCTATTTGTCCAAACGGCTTATGGCAGGGGCCGAGATAGCCTCCTGCAAATGCCGTTTCTATCCTATTGGCTCCCAGGAATGTATCTGGGTCAAAATCCGAGTACGGCCAGTGCCCAAGACTTCTGGCAAGATACTGCTGTATATTTCCCTTACTGATATCACCGCTGAGCAGAGGAATGCTCAGGCTCTAGCTGAATCTCAGAGAGCCTACAGGGAGGTAGCAGATGGGGCTGGGTTGATTGTCTGGCATTATGATATGGTGAACAACACGGTGGAGTTCCTTAATGATGAAAATACCATGAAGCTCTATATGCCTGATAATGTTCCTAGGAAGCTATATGGCGGCCCAGAGGAGTTTCTCCAGTTTATCCAGCCGGAATGCTGGCAGGATTTGCGCCAGCTTCACGAAAACCTGCGACAAGGCAAATCAGGCCGATGTGATATTCAATATATCTCTGCGCCAGGACAGCCACCTCATTGGGCCAGAGTTATCTATACCCTGCCTGCAGGAGTTACCACCCCTACCGATGCCTATGGGGTAGGCATGAATATTACAGCAGAAAAACTGCGGGAGGAGCAATACAATAATGAAATCCAGATGCTTCACAGTGTAGTCAAGACCAATATTCTGTCCAAATGCCATTTTGACCTGACAGAGGACAAGCTGCTGGACTACATTCGCCATTCCCCCCATGCCTTGAATCTTAGCGTTGGCTGTAACTATAAATTTTTCTATGAGCAGCTGCTGGGGAGGATTCTCTCTGAGGAAGAACAGCTTATGGTAGCTGAAAGGCTGGACATGGGCAATCTCATGCACATCTGCGCTCAGAACAACAGCACCTTCTCTATGGAATACAAAAGGCATTGTGAGGATTTGTCCCCTATTATGGTGGAGTGCACCGTCAGCCTTTTTACCAACAAAAACGGTCATGCCGAATGCTTTATCTGTTTCTATGATATTACCAACAAATTCATCAACTATACCATTGCAGACAAGCTGAATGAGCTGGGCTATAACCGTGCAGCCCTAGTAAACAATCTGACAGGCACCATGACCTTCTATAGTAAAGGTACTGGAGTTCTCGAGAATACCCCAGAAAATCCTCTTTTCTATGATCAAGAACTGCTGGAACATATCTGCCAGGCTATACCAGATAAGGAAAAGGCTCAGGCTCTGTACCAAAAGCTGAATCTGGATGCCATTACAGCCTATCTGGACGACCATGAACAGGAGGAAATGTTTGATTTGTCCTTTGATTTCTGGGATGATACTGGGAACAAATATGTCCGAAATCGAGTACAGGCCTGTTATCTGGATAGTAGTCGTACTTCGGTTTTTATTATCCAAAGTGATATTACCAAGCAATACCAAAAGGAGCGGGAACAGCTGCAGAAGCTGGAGGAGGCTTTGAATATGGCGGACAAGGCCAATACCTCCAAGTCCATGTTCCTGGCAGGTATCAGCCATGATATGCGCACCCCTCTGAATGGTATTCTATCCTTTACGGATTTTGCCCTGAAAACAGAAAGCCAGTCTCAGCAGAAATATTATCTTAACAAGATTCGCCAATCCGGGGAGCTGCTGCTGTCCTTGATTAATGAGACCCTGAATCTTACCCGCATTGAAAGCGGCAAGGTTACGCTAAATCCCGAATGGGTGGATGCCAAGGCCATGCTGGATACTGTTATTGCTGGTGTATCCATGTCTGCCCAAGAAGGACAGCTTTCCCTCAATATCCATCAAGAGCCGAATTTACCTGCCTATATTTTTATGGATAAGCTAAAAATGCAGGAGATACTGCTGAACATTCTCAGCAATGCTGTGAAGTTCACCAAGCCGGGAGGCTCTGTTAATCTGGATATTAGCTTGATTCCCCCTCAACAGCAGACTCCTCAGGAGCTGGCAGCGGTTCAGTCAGTACATCACAAGTGGATACGGATGATTATTTGGGATACTGGTATCGGCATGAGTCAGGAGTTCCTGCCCCATCTCTTTGAGGCCTTTGCCCAGGAGGAGTCCACTGAGGTAGCCAATCCCAATGGTACTGGTCTGGGGCTGTCCATTGCCAAGAAATACATGGATATGATGGGTGGCAGTATTCAGGTGCGCAGTAAGCTGAATCATGGCACCACATTTGAGCTTCATCTCATGGTAGAGGAAACTGAGAAAACAGCCAGCTCTCATAGCTCTGGCGGAAGCAATTGTCATTTGAGCCAGCTTCGTATTCTGCTGGCAGAGGACAATGCCCTGAATCAGGAGATTGACCAGATGCTGCTTTGCTCCAAGGGAGCTAGCCTGGATATTGTGTCTAATGGTCAAGAGGCGGTGGATAAGTTTGAGGCCACTCCGCCAGGATACTATCAGCTGATATTGATGGATATTCGGATGCCTGTTATGAATGGATATACTGCGGCAGAAAAAATCCGCCACAGCCAGCATCCTGACGGGGCGGATATTCCTATTATTGCTATGACAGCTGATGCCTATGAGGATGATATCAAGCACTGTATGGCGATAGGCATGAATGGCCATATTAGCAAGCCTATCAATCCGGACAAGCTCTACAATGAAATTGCCAAATGCTGTAACGGCATCTAAAAAAAACATGATGATAATTCCAAAGCAGATTGCTAAGGGGCTATCATCATGTTTTTATTTAGGCACCTTTGGGGTGGTTGTGGTGTTTGTGATGGTTGAGGTGGTTGTGGTCAAAGCTGGCTAAGGACATAATGCCCTTAGGCTGGGGCAGGCTGTCATAAATAGATTTTATCTGGGTGTATAGCTGTTCCTTCCGCTGTGGGCTGGTTTCTGGCCGCCGCCACTCCTCGTACATACCGTGGGTGGCTTTGCCTGCCTCCAGAGTCTCTGGGGAGTGGAGCTGCATCTCAAAGCTAATACCCTGGGGGCTGGTAATATCCAAATGAATAGCCTTGTACCGGCCTGCCGCATCCAGATATTTGTTATCCAGCTTGTCTACGGTATACCCTCGCTTCTCTAGCATATTCACAGTACGGCGGGCTATAGTGGCCAGCTGGCTGTTTTTGGCTACCTGGGTGTAGCGAATCAAATCCCCGGTTTCCTCCACATACTCTGTGGCGGTCTTGGGCTGCTGTCCTGCCTTCAGGGCCTTGTCTGTCTTGCGCTCAATCTTGCTGCGGACACTGCTGGCTGTCTTGACGGAATACTCCAGTCCCTCCATAGAGGTGCCTAGCTCATGGGCTATCTCCAGCATATCCATGGTAATAGCAGGTTCACTGGCTCTCGCTCTGTCATAGCTGGCCTGAGCCTGACTCTCGTAGCCTACCAGTTTGTGATCTGTATCAGATTTGCTGCCGGAGACTACAATCTGGCCACTGCGGCTCTTGTAAGGAATGCCTCCCAGACGAGTTACATCCGCTGTAGCTGTAATGGCGCCACCACTGATAGCCATCAAGCTGGCTGCCTCTGCTGCTGTGCAGGTACCTACAGAGCTGTTCATGGCTGACCAAGAAACGGCTGCGGCTATTAACAGCATCCGTCCCTTGCTTAATTTGTTCAGGCGAGTGACCTTGGCTATTTTATGTAAATTCATAAGAAAATCCCCCTTTACAACTATTATTGTATCAGGGGGATATGAAAATTCTCTGTATCTACTGCTCTGGATGAAGCATAATCTGGCCCTTGGCCAAGGTCTGAGGCACATCGATAAGCCGCTGGTTGCGGCTGCCTCGAAACAGGAGACTAATATCTCTCTGCTCCTCTATATATGGACCATCCACCAGTACATCTATCTGCTGCAGCAAATGTCTTACCGCCTGCTGACGGCTTCCTAGCAAGGCCTCTAGGGTATAGCCTGTGTAGCACCAGATGGTCAATCCACTGACCTTTAGCTCTCGTCCTAGCTCTGCCAAGACAGCTGCCTGACAAAATGGCTCTCCACCGCTAAAGGTGACTCCCTCCAAGAGAGGATTGTCCAAAATATCCCGCAGCAGCTTGGCTGGCTCTACCTGTCTCCCGCCATGAAAGGCATGAGTCTGAGGGTTGTGACAGCCAAAACAGTTATGAGGACAGCCTTGGGTAAAGATCGTGTACCGATAGCCTTCCCCATCTACAATGGATTCCCCTACAGTACCTGCAATCTGCAGCCGATGGGCTGGTACTGCCAGCTGGGGAATCTCTGTGACTGTGTGATTAGTTAATAACGGCATGCTTTACCCGATCATGCTCCTCAGCCTTTTTGGCATTGTTCCAACGATCAATGGTTCCTACCAAATAGCCGGTAATGCGACGGATACGCTCAAACTTAGCTGGCTGCAGCTCATAATCCAGATTGATTTCTCCGCCCTCAGCAGGAGATATTCTCAGCTTGGCCAAATCCCCGTTGTTTTCCTGCTGAAGCATCTGAATGTAGCCAATAATCTCCTTCTTGGATATATCCTCCAAGCCTGTTACAGTTACGCTGATACCATTTACTAACATTAATCTCGTCCCTTTCATATCATAAATGCTCCTGTAGAAAAAATCTATAAAGTCTACATTTATGCGTATATTTTTGCATATATTGGAATTTGCTTTTGTAATTACTTGCACCAATATATTACTATATATAGTGTCATGTGTCAATATTGGATACTATATATAGTATTTGCTATTCACAACATATGCACAGGGACTATACAAGTTTCTGTATATTTATGCATAACTTATACACGAGCAGCCAGCAAGGAATTCCCTTTTTTATGTTGCTGGAACCCCAAATAAGGGCGAACAATCTGTATAAAAAGACATGGATATAAATTTCTGTGGATAAAATATGATGGTCTATTTAACTATATGCTTGCCACCATAATATTTGCTTTTCCAATAGCTGTCATTTAGCTTGTCAATCCGTACTCCCTTGCTGGAGGAGGCGTGGATAAACTCTCCTCGGCCCAGATAAATGCCACAGTGGGAGGCTCCTGGCTCATAGGTGGTAAAAAACACCAGATCCCCAGCCTCCAGCTTGTCGGCATTCATGCTCTTGCCTAGCTTGTACTGCAAATCTGCTGTCCGAGGCAGCTTCATGCCGTTCTGGGCAAATACATACTGGAGGTAGCCAGAGCAGTCAAAGGCCTTGGGAGTATCTCCCCCGAACTGATAGGGCACTCCTATGTATTTTTTTGCGGTGGTCAGAAGCTTAGGCACCTGCTGGCGAGCCAAAAAGGGCTGACTCTCTGGCACCTTGGTACCCTGCCCTTTGAGAGCTTCCCAGCCTTCCTCTATATCCAAGCCCTCTCCTGCCATAGAGCCACCTGTATTCTCTATCCGGCCTTCCAGATTGGCATTTCGGCGGGCTACCTGAATGGCATTGAAGGTTTTGCGATCCACCACCCCGGTGATTTTGATTTTTTGATCTCGCTGAAAGGACATAACCGCCCGGTAGGTAGAATTGTCAAAGCTGCCATCCAGCTTGGCTATCTTGTAGCCTAGAAACTGCAGCTGCTTCTGTACCTGCAGTACCTCCGGCCCCCTTGCGTCCTTTTCCAGATTCTGAAAGGCATAGGCTGTGCCTGCTTCCAACATCAAGCTCAAACAAATTGCTGTGCCTATTCCAACCCATTTTCGAAGAAACAAATTCGCCAGTCCCATAGTACCCCTCCATATTGCTTATTATAGGTTCTAAGTCCATCACAGCAAGGTCATATACCTGCCAAACTCTCCTGCTGGTATCTTTAATGCTTTCATGGCCTGCTCCGCCGTCATACTCATAGACTCCATCAAGTTCCTTATAGCCTCTACCTTTCCCTCACGCCGTCCTTCACTCCTGCCTTTACGTATACCTTCACGCCGTCCTTCGCTCCTGCCTTTACGTCGTCCTTCAGCTATATATTTCTCAATGACCTCACACATTTCATTCACTCCTTCCTCTGTAGTTTTAAACAGCCGTTTACGTTTTGATGTAATAGGAAACATTTCATCATCGTATGCATCATGCCTGGTAAATATATCCATTAATCTGGCAACATCCGAATCATCCTGCGCCTCAGCATTCACATATAACTCTGAAAAACCATTATCCACCGTTTTACCGTTTTCTCGAATAATCCTATCTACATGATACAACGCCTTGCCAGACTTGTACATATCAAATTTAGATATAAATACCACTACTACATTGGGAATCGACTTGAATCTATCCCCAGGCTCTGCAATATTAGCAGTCAACAAAGCTGCGTTATACCGCACTCGCCGTTGATGATCATCATTGTCAGATTTTTGCACTTCGGCATTTACAATTCGTCCATCTCCCAAGGTACATTTAACATCCAAAATACAGGAACGCCCCTGCAAATTTTTTAGCATAAATTGAGGAACATTATCCATAACCTGCAAAGCCTTATCATTCAAGATGACCTGCAATATTTCCTGACAGAATCCCGTATCCTCCGCCATCTTCTGAAACAATGCATCATCTATAGGATTTAGGCTCATGGCATCCCGCCGAATCCTTGCCCTATTCCCCACTAACACCACCACCCCTCAGATAAATTTTATCATAAACACCAATTGCCGTAAAGCAATATTCAGAAATA
>DAVZJH010000078.1:0-9482 GCA_052272885.1 Anaerovibrio sp.
CATCTGACTCTTAATCAGCAGGTTCGGAGTTCGAGTCTCCGGTGGGACACCATTTGAGATATGCAGGTTGGAACGTGCTTCTAACCTGTTTTTTTGTATATATGATTGTTTCAAGGAGGACATCTATGCGCATATTGATTACTAATGATGATGGCATTCAATCTCCCGGTTTGGAAGCCCTAGTTAAGGTACTACATAAAGAGCATCAGGTGATTGTGGCAGCTCCTGCCTCTCAGCAAAGTGCCAAGGCTCATGCTATTACCGTAAGGGAACGGCTATATGTGGAGGAATATGCTCCACTGCAGAAGGCTTACGGCATTAAGGCTTTGGCCATTAGTGGTACACCAGCGGATACTGTCAAGCTGTATGTAGAAGGAATTATTCAAAGGAATCCTGCTCTGAAACCGGATTTGGTTATTTCTGGCATTAATGATGGCTCCAATGTAGGTACAGATATTCTTTATTCTGGCACTATTGGTGCCGCTACTGAGGGATATGTGCAGGGTGTTAATGGCTTGGCGGTGTCCCTAGACTATAATGCAGAATATGATTTTGAAGTAGTGGCCAAGGAAATTGCAGCTAGGTTGCAATTGCTTTTCCCTGTAGGCTGTGGCAAAACCCTTTTGAATATAAATTTCCCCAAAAGATTGGCTCAGCAGCCAAAATGGCTGTGGTGTCGTCAGGGAGTAAGGGATTATGCCAATGCCTATCAGCCCCATCACGATGAAAAAGGCAGGCTCTATTATGTAGTCGGTGGTGGTCCCTTGGATGGAGGAAATCCAGAGGATACTGATGTTATGGTTACCTTGGGAGGAAATATTGCGGTAACTCCTCTTCAGCTGGAGAGAACCAAATATGAGAATCTCTGCCCAGGTACGGAATTAAATATGTAGAAAATATTATTTTCTCTGACTACAACTTGGTAGGGAACTATGTTATAATACAAACATAAAGAGAACAAGAGAGACGTAGGAGGAATGTAGACAATGAATTCTGTAGAAAAATCCAAAATCAAAGATATTAATTTGGCCCCGTCTGGCCATGATAAAATAAACTGGGTAAAGAATTTTATGCCAGTAATGAATGCCATTGAAAAGGAGTATTCCGTATCCAAGCCTTTTGCTGGTATTCGCATGGTTATGACCATGCATCTGGAGGCAAAGACCGCTTATTTGGCTCTGGTATTGCAGGCTGCAGGTGCGGAGGTTATTGCTACAGCTTCCAATCCTCTGTCCACTCAGGATGATGTTTGTGCAGCCTTGGTAGAGGATGGGGTAACAGTTTTTGCTCATCATGGCTGTGATATGGACGAATACGATGCTTATATTGATATGGCACTGGATTGTGAGCCTGATATTATTATGGATGATGGCGGAGATTTGATTTATCGTCTCCACAATCAGCGCCGTGAGCTGCTGCCAAAGATTATTGGTGGTTCTGAGGAAACTACTACTGGTGTTATTCGCGATAGAGCATTGGAGGCCGCTGGCAAGCTGGAATTCCCTATGATGGCTGCTAACGATGCTTATTGCAAGTATCTCTTTGACAATCGTTATGGCACAGGCCAGTCCACCTGGGAAGGCATTATGCGGGCTACTAATCTGGTAATTGCAGGCAAGACTGTAGTTATTGCTGGCTATGGCTGGTGTGGCAAGGGTGGCGCTATGCGTGCCAAGGGCTTAGGTGCTAATGTTATCATTACCGAGGTGGATCCAATCAAGGCTATTGAGGCTGTTTTCGATGGCTTCCGGGTAATGCCTATGGATGAAGCTGCCAAGATTGGTGATATTTTCCTGACTCTTACCGGTGATAAGGATATTCTGCGGAGCTGGCACTATGAGTCCATGAAGGATGGCGCTGTTATGGCTAACTCTGGCCACTTTGATTTGGAGATAAATATCCCAGAGCTGGAGGAGGTATCTGAGTCTCGTCGTCCAGTAAAGCCTGGTATTGAGGAATTCAAATTTGCCAACGGCAAAAAGCTGTATCTGCTAGGCGAGGGTCGTTTGGTAAATCTGGCTTGCGGTGATGGACATCCAGCAGAGATTATGGATTTGAGCTGGGGTGTACAGTTCTTCTCTGCCTTGGAGATTGTAGAGAATCATGACAAGCTGGAGAACAAGGTATATGTGCTGCCAGAGGAGGTTAATGCCAAGATTGCTAAGATTAAGCTGGCGGCTATGGGCATTGAAATTGACGAGTTGACTCCAGAACAGTATGCTTATCTGCATCAGTGCTAAGAATAGAGAAAAGATAAGTACGGAAGAGGGATATATATGAAGATTTTAATCAAGGGTGCCAATGTTTTGCAGCCTGATTATTCTACTGATATTGCTGATATTGCTGTAGAAAATGACAAAATTGCTGCTGTGGGAAATATTCCTGAGAGCTTTGTGGCTGATCATGTTATTGAGGGTAAGGATCATTTTGCGGTGCCAGGCTTGGTTAATGCTCACACCCATGCATCTATGACCTTGCTGAGAAGCTATGCTGATGATATGGAGCTAATGGATTGGCTCAACAATAAAATATGGCCATTAGAAGCCAAGATGAAGGAGCAGGACATTCGTATTGGTGCTCAGCTGGCTCTGGTGGAAATGATTCGCACTGGCACAACTGCCTTTGCAGATATGTACGGGCCTTGGATGGAAATCGTTGCTGATGAAACCATTGGCGCAGGTATTAGAGGTATTCTGAGCCGTGGTGCTATTGGCTTTATGCCGGGAGCAATGAAAACTCTGGAGGAAAATGTGGAGTTGTTCCACAACTATCACGGTTCTGGAGATGGCAGAATTAGTGTATTGTTAGGCGTTCATGCACCGTATACCTGTCCACCGGATTTCTGTCAGGCAGCGGCCAAGGCTTCTGTGGAAAATGCCATTAATGTACATATTCATATGTCTGAAACTCAGACAGAAATCAAGGAGATTCAGGAAAAATATGGCAAGCGTTCATTTAAGTATATTGAGGATACTGGTCTGTTCCAGCGTCCATCTATTGCGGCTCATTGCGTATGGCTGGATGATGAGGATTTGGCCATTATGAAGGCGCATCAGGTAACACCAGTGCATAATCCAGGCTCTAATATGAAGCTGGCCAGTGGTGTATCTCCAGTGCCTTGGCTTTTGGCTCAGGGGGTACAGGTAGCTTTGGGTACTGATGGAGCTTCCAGCAATAACAATTTGGATATGCTGGAGGAGGTTCGCTTGGCTGCTATGCTGCACAAGGTAAAGGAGCTGGATCCCTTGGCAGTAGATGCAGCCCAGGCTCTGCGTATGGGTACAGAATATGGTGCCAAGGCTCTGTGGCTGGATAATGTAGGCAAAATTGAAGTTGGGGCCAAGGCGGACATTGTTCTCTATGATATGCGTCGTCCAGAATGGTGTCCACGACATAATCTGGTATCCTTGCTGGTTTATTCTGCTAACAGCTCTAGTGCAGATACCATGCTTTGTAATGGCCGTATTATTATGGAAAAGGGAGAATTGAAAACTATGGATGAAGAAAAGATTCTCTTTGAGGCCAATAAATGTGCTTTGGATTTGGTTAATAGATAATTAGGGCAATAAAAGACGGCATAGCCACTCCAATTGGGAAAGGTCATGCCGTTTTTCCATATTTATCTATTTATATTTTTATTACAAAAATTATGAGAAAATTAAGGAGGTTCCTGTGGCAAAACCAAGGAATAATTATTATGCTGTTCTTTCTGGCCGTCAGCCAGGTATCTACAAAACCTGGGCAGAATGCCAGCGACAGGTGGTGGGCTTTAAGGGAGCCAGATTCAAGGGCTTTGTAACCTTGGCAGAGGCTCAAAGCTATATGGATGGCAGCGAAGGCACCAAGGCCTTTGATGCGGATAGTCTAAAGCAGGGAACTGTTATCTTTGTGGATGGCTCATATCGTCATGGCTGCTATAGCTGGGGATTTGCTGCTTATCAGAATGGACAGCTGGTTTTTGAGGACAAGGGCAGGGGAAATTCTCCAGAGGCTGCTAGATTGCGGAATGTGGCTGGTGAAATGGCTGGAGCCCAGCAGGCTGTTCTCTGGGCCGAGGCTCAGGGAGAAGAAGCAATTACTATTTGCCATGACTATGAGGGGATTGCGGCCTGGCCACTGAAGCGATGGCAGGCTAAATTACCAGAAACCAAGGCTTATGCAGAGTTCATGAGTGCTCGTTTGAATATGGTGCGCTTTCAGAAGGTGGAGGGCCACACAGGTGTAGAAGGCAACGAACGGGCAGACCAGCTGGCCAAGGCTGCCTTGGAGCAAATCTGATTTAGCCAAGGGCTACATCTAAGGTCATCATGAGGCTAAAGCCTACGGCAAACATAATAGTGCCCATATCGGAATGTGTGCCAGTGGACATCTCTGGTATTAGCTCCTCGACTACTACATAAAGCATGGCTCCAGCAGCAAAGCTAAGCATATATGGCAATACTGGTATTACCAGGCTGGCAAAGATAATGGTTAATATGCCGGCCAAAGGCTCTACTGCCCCGGAGAAAACACCCCAGCCAAAGGCTTTGCTGGTGCTAATGCCAGCAGATTTTAAGGGCATGGATACAATGGCACCTTCAGGAAAGTTCTGAATGGCAATGCCAATGGAAAGAGCAGTAGCTGCAGCCAGAGATATTTCTGATACCCCTGCTTGCCAGCTGGCATATACAACACCTACAGCCATTCCCTCTGGAATATTGTGGATGATAACTGCCAGTACCAGCATCATGGTTTTGGAAAAGGAACATCTGGGGCCCTCCTGTTCCTGACTGTACATATGAATATGGGGCGTAATATGATCCAGGAGCAGCAAGAACAGGATACCTAGCCAAAAACCTGCCACAGCAGGTATAAAGGCCAAACTGTCCATATCTGCTGATTGCTCCATAGCAGGAATCAATAGACTCCAAATAGAGGCAGCCACCATAACTCCAGCAGCAAAGCCTGTCAGGCTGCGCTGTACCAGCTGGTTCAGCTCCTTTTTCATAAAAAAGACACAGGCTGCTCCTAAGGTGGTACCGGCAAAGGGGATTAATAACCCTTGCCAAATACTGGTATTTAATAGTTCAGACATAGATAAAACTCCTTTCTACTGTATTTTATGATAACTATTATCAATTACCTTAACGGGCAATACTATATTGCTTTTTTTCACAATAGTCAAGCTATTTAATTGTGAGGAGGCTCTAATTATGAAGAAAATATTTATCTGGCTTTTAGCGCTCCTATTTTTTTTACCAATGGAAGCTGGAGCTGAAATCCGCAGTTCACTTCAACAGGCCAGATTGGCCTACATCTGTGCTTTGGCAGATATGGCAGTATATGATACAGATATGAATGATGTGGTGCGGCAGGAAATGGATCGTCTTGGCTGGCGATTTACAGATTATCGTAATAAGGACGCCAGAGCAAATACGGTTTTTTATACCGTAGTTAATACGCAGGCAGAACCGGGCAAAAGGGAAACCTTGATTGTTATTCCTGGAACAGAAAAGCTTAAGGATATTGAGGTTGATTTACGCTGCGGCAAGGTATTGTTTGGTGGCTCCAATATTAATGAATTTCGTCAATACGCCGAGCAGGAAAAGGTAGATAGCAATGCTCCTATGGTTCATAGAGGTTTTAATGACTACACCATGACAGCTTTTTTTACTCCACGGGAGAACGGGAAAATAGTTGCCGATGAAATACAAAAATTTCTGCTAGAATCCAACGATCATTTGTATATTACAGGTCACAGTCTTGGAGGAGCAGTGGCTACCTTGTTAGGGGCCAGATTGGTGGCTGCTGGAGCAGATACCAGCAAACTAAGTATTGTTACCTTTGGTGCACCCACGGTAGGTAATACAGCTTTTGCTGAGGAATACGGCTGTCTCTTGGATGTAAGCCGCTATACCATGAGCGGGGATTTAGTGAAAAACCTCCTGCAAATGCTAAAGTCTGGCTATGTACAATTTGGTACAGAGTATAAATGGCAGAAAAATGAAAATTCTCACAGGTTTAATCACTCTATGGCTGGCTATTTGGATGCAGCCATTCGAGGCTATTATGATGAATCTTTAGGAGGAGTGCTGACCTTGCAGCAGCTGGCCTCTTACAAGCCAGAGGCTATAAGTGAGGCAGGAATGGCAACAGGCCCCTTGTGGAATCAGCAATTTGATAAGGGCAGGGTATATATTGCCCCTGTGCAGATGAGTTTGCCTGAAAATATTCAGAATGATAGTGCCTATATGCAGTTGGCAGCTGGGGATCTGCTTATGAATCAGTTCCAGAGAATACATGTGGATGAAAATTCTGTAGCAGCCTCCAACGAAGTGGATACCTTGTTTACAGCCTGTCAGGAAGCGGAACAGGCTGGCTGTGAATATATTGCCCAGATAAAAATTAGCGGTACTATGGATAAGGCAAATCCCAATTTGTACAGAATTGCTACAGAAACCAGCTTCTTTACTACCTCTGGGGAACCAGTGGCATCTTCCATGACCTCTACCACTACCAAGGAAATTACGCCTATAGAGGCTGCCATGTATAATATGGCTCGTTTAACAGATGATATTCAACAGGCTCAGGCAGAGGGTATCTTGCCTAAATGAAGTTCTGTGAATAGTATCTAGAATACAAATCCCCCTATGAAATATGAAATTTTCTTCATGCTTCTTAGGGGGATTACTTTATTTGGGACAAAGCTGGCAGTTTATCTTCATAACCTGTTCCATCATAATATGTAATAATTTGGTTTGTTGGGAATCGGCAGCCCGATAATAAACCTCCTTGCCTTCCCGACGGCTGGTTATTAGTCCGCTGGCCTTAAGTGGCCGAAGATGGTGGGAAATGGCTGGACTGGACATATTCATCATGGCGGCAATATTCTGAACGCATTCCTCACAATGACAAAGCAGCCAAAAAATCCGCAAACGGGTAGGATCTCCTAATTGTTTGAAAATATCTGAAACAATGCGAAAATCTTCAATATGATCTATATTGGCGCAAAGGAAATTAAAGGCTATTTCATTTTCATGATGGTCATGGGGAAGTAGTTTTTCCTGACTCATTTAATTCAGCTCCCTGTATTAGCGTCAACATAAATGAAAAATTTTTTCATTTATGTTGACATCTATTTATGCATATATTATACTACAGCTAGAACGATTAAACAAATACTTAATTATTAAATCAATGTATTTTAGAAAGGGGATTTTCAAATGAAAAGAAGCTACAAGATTGAGGTAGATTGTGCTAACTGTGCTAATCTTATGGAGGATGCCACCAAGAAAACTGCTGGGGTAGCCAATGCTGTAGTGAATTTTATGACTCAGAAAATGATTGTAGAGTTTGAGGACGGTCAGGAGCCTAAGGCTGTTATGGAAGAAGTGCTGAAGAATTGCCGTAAGGTGGAATCTGATTGCGAAATTGAATTCTAATTGGGTATATGTTAATTCTGTTGCTAGAATATTCAATATTCGGGAGATAAGCAATGAACAAAAAACAAAAATTAATGCTGAAGCGCATTATCATAGCCAGCCTTTTGCTAATAGCCATGCAATTTGTACCTATAACTGGTGTGTTGCAGTTAATATGCTTTTTAGCGATATATGGCATTATTGGCTATGATATTCTTTGGAAATCCTGGAAGGGGATTTGCAACAAGCAGGTCTTTGATGAAAACTTCCTGATGGCTGTAGCTACCATAGGCGCCTTTGCCTTGGCAATTTATGAACAAAGTGGAGATTACAATGAAGCTATTGCAGTTATGCTGTTTTACCAGATTGGTGAGCTATTCCAAAGCTATGCGGTAGGCAAAAGCCGTCGCAATATTACAGCTTTGATGGATATTCGACCGGATTATGCCAATATTGAAGCCAATGGACAACTTACCAAAGTAGATCCTTATGATGTGGTTGTAGGGAATATTATTGTAGTTCAGCCCGGGGAAAAGGTTCCTCTGGACGGCATTGTAGTTGAGGGAAAAGCCAGCCTTGACATCAGTGCTCTTACTGGTGAAAGCGTTCCTCGCAATGTTGAGATAGGGGATGAAATCATTAGTGGCTGTATCAACACTAATGGAGTGTTGAAAATTCGCACCACCAAGGAATTTGATGATTCCACGGTAGCCAAGATTTTGGAGCTGGTGGAAAATGCTACCTCCCGTAAGTCCAAATCGGAAAATTTTATTTCTAAATTTGCTCGGGTATATACGCCATTTGTCTGCTATAGTGCCTTGGCCTTGGCCATATTGCCACCTTTGGCCAATCAATTTATATGGCAGGTTGAGGCTAATTGGGGGATTTGGGTATATAGGGCCTTAACTTTCTTGGTAATCAGCTGTCCTTGTGCCTTGGTTATAAGTGTGCCTCTGAGCTTTTTCGCTGGCATTGGTGGTGCCAGCAAGGAGGGAATTTTGGTTAAGGGCTCCAATTATCTGGAAGCCCTGTCCAAGACAAAATATGTGGTTTTTGACAAAACTGGCACCTTGACTCATGGAGTCTTTCAGGTTAGCGCCGTACATCACAATACTATGGCCCGGGAAAAGCTGTTGGAATATGCAGCCTTAGCAGAATGTGCTTCCTCTCATCCCATAAGCATGAGTCTGCAACGGGCACATAAGGGTGAGATAAACAGAAATAGAGTTACAGATATTCAGGAAATCAGCGGTCATGGTATTGTGGCCAAGGTAGATGGAAAATCCGTAGCTGTAGGCAATGACAAGTTGATGGAGCAACTTCATGTAGCATATAAAAACTGTCATAGCACTGGCACCATTATTCACATTGCTATTAATAATGACTATGCAGGACATATTGTGATTTCCGATGTTATTAAGCCTCAATCAAAGGAAGCAATTCAGGCTCTAAAAAAGGCTGGTATCATAAAAACTGTTATGCTTACTGGTGATAGAGATTCTGTGGCTCAGGAGGTTGCTCATGAGCTGGCTATTGATGAGGTTCACAGTCAGCTGCTGCCAGCTGACAAGGTTACACAGGTGGAAAATTTGCTGACTACCAAGGAAAAGGATAGCAATTTGGCCTTTGTGGGCGATGGCATTAACGATGCCCCTGTATTAACCAGAGCAGATATTGGTATTGCTATGGGAGCCATGGGCTCTGATGCGGCTATTGAAGCTGCAGATGTAGTTCTTATGGATGATAATCCAAGAAATATTGCTAAGGCCATTAATATAGCAAAGAAATGTATGAGCATTGTTTACGAAAATATTATCTTTGCCATTGGTATCAAGGTGTTGTGCCTACTTCTAGGAGCTGTAGGTATAGCAAATATGTGGTTTGCTATATTTGCCGATGTAGGAGTTATGATTCTGGCAGTATTGAACGCTATTCGTGCCCTAAATGTACAAAAATGCTAAATCATCATTCTGGCTAAAGCACATATCCCCTTTGAAATACTGTTTTTGACAGCTACATCGTTGGAGAAACTGATAAAGCTGTGAGAAAATAGTATTCCCTAGGGGTTTTTGTTTTTGCAAA
>DAVZJH010000079.1:0-9199 GCA_052272885.1 Anaerovibrio sp.
AATCGTCAAATTTCGCTAAATTTGATAGTTTTCTTTTGTGAGAATTTCCTCTATAATAAAGCCATAAGGTTGAGATACCGAAGGACAGTACAGCATGAGCAAAGGCTGTGACTGTCAGGGACAGTTTAGGAGCTGTCTCATATAGATGAGTAAATTTGTGTGTTATATATTTAGGAGGAAAAGATTATGAAGAAGTTTGTTTGCACCGTTTGTGGTTATGTACATGAGGGAGATACTCCTCCAGCTGAGTGCCCAATCTGCCATGTTGGCGCTGATAAGTTCAAGGAAGTAGAGGGTGAGATGCAGCTGGCTGATGAGCATAAGCTGGGTGTTGCTCAGGGCGTTGATGCAGAAATCGTTCAGGGCCTCCGTGATAACTTCAATGGCGAGTGCTCCGAGGTTGGTATGTACTTGGCTATGAGCCGTGTAGCTGACCGTGAGGGCTATCCAGAGGTTGCTGAGGCTTTCAAGCGTTACGCTTTTGAGGAAGCTGAGCATGCAGCTAAGTTCGCTGAGCTTTTAGGCGAGGTACTTACCGACAGCACTGAGAAGAATCTGGCTATGCGTGTAGATGCTGAATTTGGTGCAACTGATGGCAAGAAGAAGCTGGCTGTTCGTGCCAAGGAGCTGAATCTGGATGCTATCCACGATACCGTTCATGAAATGTGCAAGGACGAGGCTCGTCATTGCAAGGGCTTTGCTGGTCTCCTGAAGCGCTATTTCAACAAGTAATTTCCTTTAAAGATATCCCGTATTTCCACATATATCCCATTAGCAACCTGCTCTGATTATTTTCGGAACAGGTTGTTTTTATTTTGCAAATAATACCTTAGTTTATTTTTAGGCAAAAAAATTCCTTCGGAACAGCAACTGCCATCCCGAAGGAATTATTATTTCTCTGGAGAAATAATATTATTTTTGCTTAAGCATTTTCTGCATTAGCCAGGCTGTCCAGAATATCTTCATCAGAAGCATCCTCTTCACCCTGATATACTACCTTGATATTGCGGTAGCGACTCATACCGGTACCAGCTGGAATCAGCTTACCGATAATAACATTTTCCTTCAAGCCGATAAGTGGATCAACCTTGCCCTTGATAGCTGCATCGGTGAGAACACGAGTGGTCTCCTGGAAGGACGCAGCAGACAGGAAGGAATCAGTAGCCAAGGAAGCCTTAGTAATACCCAGCAGAACTGGCTTAGCCACTGCTGGCTCCTTGCCCTCTTCAATAGCCTTGGTATTAGCTGCCTCGAAGATATTGATATCCACCTGATCGCCAGGCAGGAACTCAGTACCGCCAGCTTCCTCAATCTTAACCTTGTGGAGCATCTGACGTACCATTACCTCAATATGCTTATCGTTAATGCCTACACCCTGAGACTGGTATACCTTCTGAACCTCATATACAATGTAGCTCTGAGTAGCCTTCATGCCGCAGATATGGAGAATATCATGTGGATTGATGGAACCCTCGGTAATCTTGCCACCAGTCTGAATGTGCTGGCCATCCTTAACTGCCAGATGAGAGCCAAATGGAATAATATATTCACGAGCCTCACCAGATTCAGGCATAACATATACGGTAAAGAGGTTGCCATTCTCCTTGACGGTAACAGTACCCTCAACTTCGGAGATAATAGCATTATGCTTAGGCTTTCTAGCCTCGAACAATTCCTCGACACGAGGCAGACCCTGGGTAATATCGTCGCCGCCTGCAATACCGCCAGAATGGAAGGTACGCATGGTCAGCTGAGTACCTGGCTCACCGATGGACTGAGCAGCAATAATACCAACAGCCTCACCTACATTAACCTCGGTGTTGTTGGCCAAATCACGGCCATAGCACTTGATGCAGACACCGTACTGAGACTTACAGGTCAGTACGCTGCGGATAGATACGCTCTTGCGAACCTTGCAGATCTTCTCTGCCAGATCCTTTTCAACAGTATCGTTAACGGAAGCAATCTTCTCACCAGTAGCAGGATCAATAATATCCTCAGCCAGTACACGGCCCAAAATACGATCTGCCAAAGGCTCGATTACGCGATTGCCATCAACAATCTCCTCAACGGAAATACCACGAACATTGTTGTTGCGAACCCGAACCTCCTTGGCATCACTGTTGAGAACAGCCTCTATATATTCCTCAGTAAGCTTAACACCAGCAGGAATAATCTCATTGCCCATGCTGTCAACAACATCGGCAGTAACTTCCTTGCCCAGCATCTGATCCATCATAGCCTTGCGGATAGATGCACGAACATTTTCTTCTGGAGCACCCAGCTGTACAGTCTCGGTAACAGAGGAGCTGCCAACGATGGTATCGTTGTTGTCGGACTGACCACGGAGAACCAGCTCGGATACACCAGCCTCACCTACCAGTTCCATGTCCTCAACGGTAAGCTCAGTACCAGTTTCCAGAATAACCTCACCAGTCTCTGGGCTGATAACATCCTGAGCCAGCAGACGACCTGCCAAGGAACCAGCCAAAACCTTAACTGCATCTGCAGCAGTCTCAGCCAGCTTAGCACGCTCACGAACCAGATTGATGCCTACAACATCACAGTCATCCTCACGAACGATTACATCCTGGGCAACATCTACCAGACGACGGGTCAAATAACCAGAGTCTGCGGTACGCAGTGCAGTATCGGCCAAACCCTTTCTAGCACCGTGGGAAGAAATAAAGTAATCGGATACGGACAGACCCTCACGGAAGTTAGCAGTAATAGGAATCTCAATGGTTTTACCAGATGGATCTGCCATCAGACCACGCATACCTGCCAGCTGACGCATCTGGGACTTGTTACCACGAGCACCAGAGTCAGCCATCATGTAGATTGGATTGAATGGGTCATTAATCTCGTAGTTGTCATACATTTCATCAGCAACGTCCTCAGTAGCCTTGTTCCATACGGAGCAGACCTTCTTGTAACGCTCGTCATCAGTAATCAGACCACGGGAGAACTGACGCTCAGTCTTGGTAACCTGAGCCTGCGCTGCTTCCAGAATATCCTTCTTCTTAGGAGGAACAGTAATATCGGAAATAGCTACGGTCATACCTGCAATACATGCATAGTGATAGCCCAAATTCTTTACGCCATCAATAACCTCTGCAGTACGGCTAGCACCTAATTCCTCAAAGCACTTAGCAACCAGCTTGCCCAGCTGCTTCTTGTTCATCAGAACACCCAGAGACCACTTGCCAGTTTCCTTATCCTGCTCGTAGGAACGAACCTGTGGAGGCAGAATCTCGTTGAAGATCATGCGACCCAGAGAGGTAGTAACCAAGCCATAATCCTTGGTTGTACCATCTTCCTGCTTCTCCACAATCTTAACCTGAATCTCAGCCTGAATATCCAGCTCCTGATGCTGATATGCCAGCAGAGCCTCATCAATACCAGTGAAAATCTTGCCCTCACCAATAACTGGATGCTCTGGAGAGGATT
This sequence comes from Anaerovibrio sp., assembly GCA_052272885.1. Classification (GTDB taxonomy): domain Bacteria; phylum Bacillota; class Negativicutes; order Selenomonadales; family Selenomonadaceae; genus Anaerovibrio. The sequence continues at coordinate 3,451 of DAVZJH010000079.1, forward strand.
TGCGCAGCTTGGTCAGGTAGTAAGCACCCAAAATCATATCCTGGGAAGGAACGATAATAGGGCTGCCATCCTTTGGTGCCAAAATGTGGTTAGCGGCCAGCATCAAGACACGAGCCTCAGCCTGGGCCTCGGCAGACAATGGCAGATGGATAGCCATCTGGTCACCATCAAAGTCCGCGTTGTATGCAGAGCAAGCCAATGGATGGAGCTTCAATGCACGGCCCTCAGTAAGGACTGGCTCAAAGGCCTGAATACCCAGACGATGCAGGGTAGGTGCACGGTTCAGGAGCACTGGATGCTGCTTAATAACATCTTCCAGAACATCCCAGACTTCTTCCTGGGCACGCTCAACCATACGTTTAGCGTTCTTGATATTGTGAGCAATCTTCTCACTAACCAGCTTCTTCATAACAAATGGCTTGAAGAGCTCCAAAGCCATTTCCTTTGGCAGACCGCACTGATGGAGTTTCAGCTCAGGGCCTACAACGATAACAGAACGTCCAGAGTAGTCAACACGCTTACCCAACAGGTTCTGACGGAAACGTCCCTGCTTACCCTTAAGCATATCAGACAAGGACTTCAGAGGACGATTACCAGGGCCAGTTACAGGACGGCCACGACGACCATTATCAATCAGAGCATCTACAGCCTCCTGCAGCATGCGCTTCTCGTTACGAACAATAATGTCCGGAGCACGAAGCTCAAGCAAACGCTTCAAGCGGTTGTTTCTGTTAATGACACGGCGATACAGATCGTTCAGATCAGAGGTAGCAAAACGTCCACCATCCAGCTGAACCATAGGGCGCAGCTCTGGAGGAATAACTGGAACTACATCCATAATCATCCAGGATGGCTTGTTGCCGGAGCGTCTGAAGGCCTCAACAACCTCCAGACGGCGGATAGCACGAATACGGCGCTGCTGGCTGGCTACATGCTTAAGCTCATCAGTCAGCTCCTTGTGCAGTACATCCAGACCATTTTTCATGTCCTCAGTCTGCTGTTCCTCTGGCAAATCTGCCTCCAGCTCAACCAAAAGCTCCTTGATAGCCTCGGCACCCATGCCTACTACAAAATCACGACCGTAGTCCTCACGAGCCTTGCGATACTCCAACTCAGACAAAAGCTGCTTCTTGGAAAGAGGAGTATCCTTTGGATCCAGAACAATGTAGGAAGCAAAGTAGAGAACCTTCTCCATAGCCCGTGGTGGAATATCCAAAATCAAGCCCATACGGCTTGGGATACCCTTGAAATACCAAATATGAGATACAGGAGCTGCCAACTCAATATGGCCCATACGCTCACGGCGTACCTTGGAACGAGTGACCTCAACACCACAGCGATCGCAGATAGTACCCTTATGACGGATACGCTTGTACTTACCGCAATGACATTCCCAATCACGAGTTGGTCCAAAAATTTTCTCGCAGAAAAGACCTTCCTTCTCTGGCTTCAAAGTACGATAGTTAATAGTCTCTGGCTTCAGTACCTCGCCATGAGACCACTCACGAATCTTGTCAGGAGAGGCCAGGCCTATGCGCATTGAATCAAAGTTATTTACATCCAACAAGGAGGTGTCACTTCCCTTCCATTATTCTTCAGTATTATCATCATCGGACAGGAACATATCCATGTCCTCGTCATCATCTGCTGGTTCAACATCATCGCCGCCAATATCAGCAATAATATCACCATCAAATCTGTCATCATCCTCATCGGACTGAGATGGCTCGTCATAATCGCTGGCATATTCATCGCTTTCATTAGCTCTGCCGCTATCATCTACAGAAGCCATATCTGCCTCGCGAACTACGTCCTTGATGCTGATGTCATCTTCATCATCATCCTGAACCATAATCTCGTTGGCATTCTCATCCTGTACCTTAATATCAAGGCCGATGGACTGCAGCTCCTTGATCAGAACCTTGAAGGACTCTGGTACGCCTGGCTCAGGAATATTTTCGCCCTTGACAATAGCCTCATAGGTCTTAACACGTCCTACAACATCATCGGACTTAACAGTCAGAATCTCCTGCAGGGTATAAGCAGCACCATATGCCTCAAGAGCCCAAACCTCCATCTCACCGAAACGCTGGCCACCGAACTGAGCTTTACCACCCAGAGGCTGCTGAGTAACCAGAGAGTATGGACCTACAGAACGAGCATGAATCTTATCATCAACCAGATGATGCAGCTTCAGCATGTATACGCAGCCTACAGTTACCTTATTCTTAAATGGCTCACCGGTACGTCCATCATAGAGGACAGTCTTGGCGGTTGGGTCCATGCCGGAAGCACGAATAGTATCAAATACATCATTCTCACGAGCACCATCGAATACAGGAGTAGCAATATGAATACCTGCTACATCTGGCTTTGGCATACCATACTGATCAAAGTCATAACCAATAGCCCGGAGACGTCTTTCAACGGTAGGATCTCCTTCCTTAATCTGAGTGCCCAGATTGCGGATAGCCATACCCAGGTGAGTCTCCAGAATCTGACCAATGTTCATACGAGAAGGCACGCCCAATGGGTTCAATACAATATCCACTGGAGTACCATCTGGCAGGAACGGCATATCCTCTTCACGCATAATGCGGGAAACTACACCCTTGTTACCATGACGACCAGACATCTTATCACCAACAGAAATCTTACGCTTCTGGGCAATGTAGACACGAATCATCTGATTTACACCAGGGTTCAGCTCATCATTATTCTCACGGCTGTAAATCTTAACATCTACAACCTTACCAGCCTCGCCATGAGGAACCTTCAAAGAGGTATCACGAACCTCACGAGCCTTCTCACCAAAGATAGCCCGCAGGAGGCGCTCCTCAGCAGACAGCTCAGTCTCACCCTTTGGTGTAACCTTACCTACCAGAATATCACCGGTACGTACATCGGCACCCTTGCGGATAATACCATATTCATCCAAATCCTTCAGGCTTTCGTCGGAAACATTTGGAATATCACGGGTAATTTCCTCTGGGCCAAGCTTGGTATCACGAGCCTCGCAATCATATTCCTCAATATGAATGGAGGTATAAATATCACGCTTAATCAGGTTTTCACTAAGAAGAATAGCATCCTCGTAGTTGTAACCTTCCCAAGGCATATAGGCTACAATAATGTTATAGCCCAAAGCCAGCTCGCCGTGGTCAGTAGAAGGACCATCAGCGATTGGCTGATTTGCCTCTACCTCGTCACCCTTAAATACGATAGGCAGCTGGTTAATGCAGGTGCCCTGGTTGGAACGGAGGAATTTCTGCAGCTTGTATTCATCACGCTTGCCATCAGCAGTACGAACTACAATATTATCAGCAGTTACAGTTTCAACCACACCAGCATGCTTAGCCAGAATCATAACACCAGAGTCACAGGCAGCCTTGTACTCCATACCAGTACCAACCAAAGGAGCCTGAGTACGGAGCAATGGTACAGCCTGACGCTGCATGTTTGCACCCATCAGCGCACGGTTAGCATCATCGTTTTCCAGGAATGGAATCATGGCTGTTGCAATGGATACAACCTGCTTTGGTGATACGTCCATGTAGTCAACCTTTTCACGGCGAACCTCAGTGGTCTCCTCGTGGATACGAGCAACTACACGCTCATTCTCGAACCAATCATTATCATCAAGAGGCTCGTTGGCCTGAGCAATAATCAGACTGTCCTCTTCATCAGCAGTCAAATATCTTACATCATCAGTAACCCGCTTGTTTTCCTTATCCACGCGGCGATAAGGAGTCTCCATAAAACCAAAGCGGTTGATTCTTGCATAGTTAGACAAGGAACCAATCAAACCGATGTTAGGACCTTCTGGAGTCTCGATAGGACACATACGGCCGTAATGAGAGTTGTGTACATCTCGAACCTCGAAGCCTGCACGCTCACGAGACAAACCGCCAGGACCAAGGGCAGACAGACGGCGCTTATGAGTCAGCTCAGCCAGTGGGTTGTGCTGATCCATGAACTGGGACAGCTGGGAGGAACCAAAGAATTCCTTGATAGCTGCCACAACAGGACGAATATTAATCAAGGTAGAAGGATTGGTTACATCCTCCTGCATGGACATACGCTCCTTGACTACACGCTCCATACGGGAAAGACCAATGCGGAACTGGTTCTGCAGCAGCTCACCTACAGAGCGAACACGACGGTTGCCCAAATGGTCGATATCATCAGTCTTGCCTACACCATGCATCAAATTCAGCAGATAGCTGATGGAAGCAAGAATGTCGTTAATAGCAATGGTACGCTGACGATATTCCAAAGTTGGGGAACAAATCATCTGGAGAGAACCACCCTCATCATTGCTCTTAACATGAAGAACGATAGCATTGCCCTCACCAAAGATTGCCTGCTCCTGCTCAGCGGTAATATTTTCCAGCATATCTGCATCAATCAGGGTATCAGCAGGAACCAGAATCTCACCAGTTTCCTTATCCAGCAGAGGCTCTGCCAGAATCTGGCCCTGAATACGGCGCTTCCAGCCCAGCTTCTTGGTCAGCTTGTAACGGCCTACAGTTGCCAAATCATAACGCTTAGCATCAAAGAACAGGCTGCGGAGCATCTGATGAGCATTGTCTACGTTGAAAGGCTCACCAGGACGAATACGACGATAAATCTCCTCCAAGGCATCAGCACCAGTAGCGGTATTATCACGCTCCAAAGTAGATCTAATAGCATCATCATTATCGAAGAGTGCCAAAATCTCCTCATTGCTGCCAAATACCAGATTGGTAGTACCTACATTGAGGTGGTCATCATTACGACCCTGCATAGTTGGTACAGTACCATCAGAAGCGGCCAACTCAGCCAGACGCAGCTTCTCCTGCTGATTGATATAGTTCAAAGCACGGAGGAATACAGTTACAGGCAGCTTACGGGTACGGTCGATACGAACGGAAATTACATCATTAGCATCGGTTTCCAGCTCAATCCAAGCACCACGGTTTGGAATTACAGTGGAGTTGAAGAGGGACTTACCAGACTGGTCTACAGTAACGCCATAATAAGCGCCTGGAGAGCGTACCAGCTGGCTGACAATAACACGCTCAGCACCATTAATAATAAAAGTACCAGAAGCAGTCATCAGAGGGAAATCCCCCATGAAGACCTCAGAATCCTGGAAGATACCAGTTGTTCTGTCCAAAAGGCGAACCTTGACACGCAATGGAGCTGCATAGGTAGCATCTCTTTCCTTGCTTTCATCAAGGCTATACTTAGGCTCTCCCAGCTCATAGTCCAGCAGGGAAAGGCTTACCTTGCCCTGAAAATCTGAGATTGGAGAAATATCCTGGAAAATCTCCATAAGGCCCTCGCCCTTGGTGTTATTTTCCCAGTCACCGATAAACCACTCATAGGACTTTCTCTGAATGTCCAGCAAATGTGGCATCTCCATGACTTCTTTAATCTTTGCATAGCTATACCTGGTTCGTTTGCCTACGGGCACAGGATGAAACATTAAAAACTTCACTCCTTAGCAAAAAATACTGAAAACAACAAAAATCCGTACATAAAAATAGAACGGAATCACAACACCCCTTCATGGGCTAAAACCACACGGCGCGTTGCCAAGAGGTTGAACACCTATCCACCTCCTGCTGAATCCATTTGACTGATGTACGAAATATATATCTTTAGTAGCATTTAATTTTACATCAAAAAAAGCTGTGTTGTCAAGGGTTTTCTGATGTTGTTTTGCACGATTCTTTTTCTTATACATAAAAACACCCCAATCATA
>DAVZJH010000080.1:0-8943 GCA_052272885.1 Anaerovibrio sp.
TCTTTCAATGGGGTGACCACGAGATAAGAAAAAAAGAAGCCCCTGCTGGAGCTTCTCAAAATCAATTTAGATTTTTCCCTGCAAATCATGATCCGTCATGGCACATACACAGGAATCGGACCATACATTTTCTGCTGTCTCAATCATATCAATAACTGTAAAGATAGGCAGAATAATACCCATTATTCCCAGAGGCACTCCCAAAGAGGACATAAGAGACAGGGTAAGGAAATAACAACCCATTGGCACACCTGCATTACCGACTGCTGCCAGCACAGCCACAAAAAGCCAGGTAATCATGGTGCCCATAGTCAGCTCAATGCCTGCATTCTGCATAACGAATAAGGATGTGGTCAAAATAAAAGCAGCACAGCCATTCATATTAATAGTGGTACAAATTGGCAACACAAAACGAGAAACCTTGGTATTCACCTTCAGATTGTTTTCCGCAGAAGCCAGAGTTACCGGCAAGGTGCCAGCAGAGCTTTTGGTAAAAAGGGCTACAGCCACAGCTGGAGACATTTGACGGAAAACATACAATGGATTTAAGCCTCTAACCAGCAGGAACAATGGCAGTACAATGAAGAACTGAATCATATTGCCGCCTAGCACTACAGCCACATATTTGCCCAAGGATCCCACAATAACACCAGCCTCAATCTGAGCAGAAAGCTGAGCTGCAAAGGCCAAGATGCCAATAGGCAAAACATAGAGAATACCTCTTATCATGGTGAAAAGAAGTTCCTGCAAGCCCTTGATACCCTTCAACAGCACCTCTCTATTGTCAGTCTTAGGCATAAAGGCCAAAGCCAAACCTGCAAAGGCTGCAATCAGCAATACAGAAAGCACGTTGCCAGCCAGGAACGGCTGCAGCACATTGTTAGGAATTACCGAGAGAAAATGCTCATAATATGTCAGCTTCTCCAGCTTTTGTGGTACATCCCCAGCAGCTGCGCCAACAATATCTGCTGGCAAATTTCCTGGGGCAATAATATTATAGAGAATCAATCCTATAAATGCCGCTGAAAAAGTAGTCAGCAGGGTATAAGTAACGGCATGGATAAATATTTTACCAGTTTCCTTCTTGCCTCCCAGCTCTGCCAGAGTAGTAATAACAGCCAAGGCAATAGTTGGCACAGCAATAAACTGAAATAATCTGGTAAATACAGTAGCCACAAAATCAAAGAAACCGTTGAGAGACGGTATCTGCATCCAGCCTAAAACGGCACCTATTAGCAAAGCACCAAACCAAAGTATCAGCTGCTTTCTCTGAGCCTGGGGACTACTCTTGGCCATTGCCTCCTTGGCAGTCTCCTCAACAGACTTATTATTTTCCATAAATATAACCTTCCTTCAGCTAAAACATCTTTATAACATATATATAAAATATGTATTGTACTTTACCACATTGCTCACCCTATGTCAAATATGTATACAAAATATTGGCAAAAAACGACCTCTCAAAGTTAGATTCTAACTCTGAAAGGCCGTTATCTTTATCCCTTCAACCTATGAAGCAATAGCTCAGGTCAAATCATATTTTTCTTATATGCATCGTAAAGAGCCTTCAATTCCTCCATCTTGTCATACATCTCAACCTGCAAGCCAGATGCAGTCTCATAGTCACCCTCCAAGAGAGCAGTCTTTAACAGAGTAAAGAGAGACTTCTCATCAATGCTGTCCTTGGCCAAGTAGCAACGGAGTCCATTAATCTTGTTCCAGTTATAGGAATCCTGATCAGTAACATAGTCAGAAACGATTTCCTTGCAAGCACGAACAATATCGCGATTCTCTGGGATAATACGGCTAATCAACTCAGTCTGCCAACGAACCAGGGCACCAGCCTTGAAGGCTTCAATAATAGCATCTGTGAATGCACCAGCAGCACATACAGCAGCCCGCTTCTCAGGATAGTTATCCAAACCGGACAGGTTCTCCCAGACAGTAGCAGGAGGTGCACCAAAGAGACGATTACGCTCTTCCTCGGTATAATCCTCAAATACATCCTTCTCAGAACGATAAGCACGATTCTTCTCCAGATAGCCAGCCTCATCACCAGCATCCTTGGACAGCTCAGCCAACAGCTCAGCAGTAGTCTTGTAGGCAGAATACTTAATACCATCCAAAGCAGCGGAATAGATAGCAGCCAATACCAAATAGGTGTTGGTATATGGATTGCAGGCACGGAGCTCGAAACGAGTAGCAGCAGGATTGTTAACATCACGAATCAGGCCAGCCAAGATAGTACGGTTACGAGATGGAACAGCAGGAGTGTGGCCCAGAGAGGTAACAATACATACAGGTGCCTCGAAGCCTGGCTTCAAACGATTCAGGGAGTCATTGGTAGCGGATACAAATGGGTTGATAACCTCGTAGTTCTTCAAAAGACCCATAATAGCACCATAACCAATGGCGCTCATAAATTCAGCCTTCATATCCTTTGGTGCAAACAGGTTGTAGAACTTGCCATCCTTCATGATAGCACCCATACCAATATGAGTATGCTCACCATTACCAGCCAGACCAATCATTGGCTTAGCCTTGAAGGAAACCTCCAAGCCATTCATACGGAATACTTCACGAATCATGGTACGCACAATCAACTCATTATCAGCAGCCTGCAGAGCATCAGCAAACTTCCAGTCAACCTCAATCTGCTCACATACGCTGACCATACGGCCTGACTCATCCAAATGAGCCTTAATACCGCCAACTTCCTTATGACCCATCTCAACATTCAGGCCATATTTATCCATCAGCAGAACAGCCTGCTCCAAAGCATTGCGGACAATGCCGTGGGTACGCTGCCAATACTGTTCCTGCATTACCTGAGAAGCAGACATTTCCTCAATGTTGGCATCCTCCAGCGGAGTCTTTACCCAGAACTCCAGCTCAGTAGCGGAGGTGAAGCAAATATCCTCAACATCTGCACCGTTGATATGCTCCAAACCAGAAATAGTACCAGCAGTATGGAAGATGTTCAGCAATTCCTTCTTTACATAATCCAAGGTATCCTTCAAAACAGCACGGGAATCTACGCGCTTGCCCTCATGAATCAGGAAAGCAGGAATACGCAGAGTACCGATTGGCTTATCAGTCTCCTCGTCATAATTCTCAAAATTATAATCAACAAACCAGTTTACAGATGGATCAATAGGCATATCAACCTTGGCATTGTTCAGAGTTGCAATACCAGCCAACACAACAGAAGAACCATCTGTCTGTACTGCAGAACCAGCATAGAAATCATCCATATCCTTCAAGAAAATTCTTACAGGAATCTTCTCATCAGTATCATTACCTGCATGGTCAATACCAACCAGAGAAATAAATTTAATCTCTGGATGAGCCTCCAGCATGGCTACAATATCCTTCTTCTCAGAATTCGCAGGGATGACATACAGTAAATCTTCCATTTTAAAACCACCTTTTCATTATTATCCTTGACTAACTGTGGCAATAAAAATAGCCACACAGAAAAAGGTCCAAGACCATATATCTCTGTGTGGCTTCATTGCCGTAGAATATTTAACTTACTTACATGAGTTATATTAGCATATAAAACCTGCTTTGACAAGGTATTTTACAAAGTTTTTTGTATACCGAATATTCAGCACCTAACTCTTCATAGCTTTATGAAGCTCCTGCAGCTTTAGCTTGGAAATCTTGCCAGTAGCCGTTCTTGGCATCTCTGCAATCTGGTAGAACTCCCATATTATCATCCTTTTTGCAAAAATCTAACCTCCGCAGGCTGCCCTACAGAAAACATCCCCTTATTCTCCTGAGATATAGAAATCTTAACAATTGGCTTATTTTCCTCTACCTGCTGTCCCTCAGTATTAGCCTGCTGCTCCTGTGCCTCAGCTTCTGGTTCAATAATATCAATAACCAGACCATGATATTTTTCCCTAGCTACATAATAATCAACAGCCTGGCCCAAACGAATTTTGACTAGCTGTTCCTGAGTTGGATAGACCTCTATCCACATTTCATCAGAACTGCCAATACTAACTACAGCCTGCCCTGCCTGAACCTCGGTGCCCTGAGCAATATCTCCCAAATGAACCACACCATCCACAGGAGCCGTAATCTCTGTGGCAGCTCCAGCGCCCTTAGCCTTGTCCAAAGCAGCCTGAGCCTGCTTTACCTGCAGCTCGGCTCTTTTGATGGTTTCCGGATTGGCTGCCTGCACGGTAGTATCATAGGTTACGGCAGGCTGACTCTTGGCACTGGCTGCCGAAGCCGCTATAGACTGGTATTCAGCTGCAGCTTGATCTCGCTTGACAGCACTAATGGCACCCATTTCATAAAGCTGATTCATGCGCTCCATACGGCTTCTAGCTCGTTCCACCTCTGCACTGGAAGCCCCACTGGCTGGCTGGCTCACCATTCTAGGCGTCTGTACGGTAACACCTTTTTTCACCTGCTCCAGATTTCGCTGGGATAGTTCTACAGTCTGTTGCAGCTGTTTAATCTGCTCCTCAGTTACATTTACCTTCACAGTGGCAATCACATCCCCAGCCTTAACCACGTCCCCATCCTGCACCAGAATCTGATCCACAGTACCTGTTACCCTGGACTTGGCCTCTACCATATCACTTGCCACCTGAGCATCTCGTACAGTCATATCCCCCTTGCCATACATGGTATACCACACCAAACTTGACGCAATAATTGCCAAGATAATCAATGAGGGAATACCCCAGATTATCAGGCCCTTTATTTTTCTGCTAATATCCTTTTCAGCCAAATTAATTCCTGCCTCTCCTTAGAACTACAGGGTTTTAAACCGTCCCTGTAAAGGGTAATTATAAGCCTCTAATGTGAAAAATTCAAGAAAAAAGTGACCACCACAAGGACAGTCACTTACAAGGATTAGTTGTTAGGGCAATCTTCTCTTATTGGGCAATCATTAGGCGGATAGGTAAAACCTGGGTCCAGCTCTTCATCTGGATTGTTCCACCCCTGGCCATGATGTGGTCTATTACACCCATGATGTCTGCCATGGCCAATACCCCGACCTGGTCTCTGAGGCACAATTGTCGAAAAATCTACCCCCAGCTCCTTGGCTACATCAGCCCATCTATTGTTAATCTTCTTCATATCCATAACAGCATGAATATCCTTGCCAGAAACATCAGCCAACTCAGCCGCTATAGCAATATCCCTGCTGGTATAGCCCTCCTGCAGCAGCTGCATGGCAGAAGCCGCATTAATCTTGCTGTTAGCAGCTATACGTTCCGCCATCATGGAACGGCGCTCATTCAAAAGCTCCTCCTGAGTGACACCAAATTTCTCTGCTACCTGCTGCCAGCTATTACTATTGGTTTTGGCATTAACTACATCCGTAAAGGACTTACCGCTAAGCTTGGCAATATAAGCTGCATCACAGGCCTCATGGAAATAACCTCCCTTGTTGCAATAGCTGAGAATTTCATCCTTGCTTACATTGCAATTGTCAGCCAGCTCCTGTGCCATAGTATTAATATCATACCGTGGTGTCTGGTCCTGAGTAACTACTGGCCGTGGCCCATTGCTACTAGAAGCTGCATTGGCAGTATCCAACAGCATGGTAGAGCCTGTTACAATAATTGCACCCGCAGCCAAACCCACAAAGATTTTTTTATAAAAATTTTTCATATCCATCATCTCCTTTACGATACATAGTATATGCTGGCAATCTAAAAAATTCCTGAATATTTCATTAAAATCAGATTAAAAATTATCCTACATCAAAGCAGGAGCCTCCAATAAATTCCCGCAAAATTGATGTATTAGGAATATCCTTTTCATCAATAATGGCCTTGAAATACCGACAGAATGCCAACAGTTCCTCTGCCCTGCCATAAACATCGTCCTCTGGGGGAATCTCAGATAGCATATACATAGCATATTTTTTTAACACAGCCAACTCGTAAAGCAAGGCAGAATTAAAGGTAGCATCCACCTCATCCTGGAATGGATAGATATTTTTCTGCTCCCCCTCCAGAACAGTTGGCCATCTGCGAATAGTTTCGGCTGCCGATGTTCCTCTGGTGCGATAATCCCGCACAATGCGACGGAACAATCTAGCCTGAGTAGTAGATAGACGAACCTCCTCATTCATGTACAAAGGTGTCAAGGAGCTAACATAGATTTTAAACTTTTCCTCTCTAGGAATACTGCTGCTTACTCTGTCATTTAGACCATGAATCCCCTCTATAATAATAGGCTGATTAGGCTTGAGCTTTATCACAGCCGATGGCTTGCTATCTCGAATACCCTTTTTAAAATTAAACTTAGGTATACGCACCAGCTCCCCTGCCAATAGCTTTTGCAGATCATGATTAAACAAAGGCAAATCTATGGCCCCTAAACATTCAAAATCATACTCTCCATTTGGCTTCTTGGGGGTATCCTCCCTATTATGGAAATAATCATCCATAGAAATTGAAACAGGTTCCAAACCCATAACTCTCAGCTGCACCCGAAGCCGCTGCGCAAAACTGGTTTTGCCAGAGGAGCTAGGGCCAGCTATCAGCACCAGCCGTCTGGTAGCAATCTTTCTAGCAATCTCATCGGCAATATTGGCAATACGCTTTTCGTGAAGAGCCTCCGAAACTCTAATCAACTCCCCAATATTTCCGTTTTCCACAATTTCATTCAAATCCGTTACATATGAACAGTGTAAAATTCTGGCCCATTCCTGACTTGCTTCTAGTGTTTTCTGAAATGACATATTCTCACCCCTATTTTTATTTTATTTCCCAATCTTATAATACGACACAAATCTGAAAAAACCTGCAAAAAAAGGAGAGTTCCCACTCTCCTAGAAAATTTTATTTGATTTACCCAAAAAGGGCCATTACAGCCAAATAAGAAAGGGCACCCATAATAGCAGTACATGGTATAGTAAATACCCAAGCCATAACCATTTGCTGAGCAACGCCCCAGCGCACAGCATGAATACGCTTGGCTGCACCAACACCCATAATAGAGCCTGATACTACATGAGTCGTACTAACAGGCAGATGCAGCATGGTAGCTGTGAAAATTGTGATGGAAGAATTCAAATCCGCTGCAAAGCCATTTACAGGCTCCAGCTTGAAAATCTTGCCACCAACGGTCTTAATAATACTCCAGCCGCCCATAGAAGTACCTAAAGCCATAGCAGTTGCAGCCAAAATCTTAACAATGGTTGGCACCTCAAACTCAGAGATTACACCACTAGAAAACAGGGCCAAGGTAATAATACCCATAGATTTCTGGGCATCATTGGAGCCATGGGAAAAGGCCATAGTAGCCGCAGTTATAATCTGCATCTTCTTAAAGCGATGATTCAGCTTGGATGGGCTGGAATTGGCAAATATTCTAAACAGTATGGTCATAATAATATAGCCCAATACCATACCAATCAAAGGAGAGGTTACCAGAGCGATAACAATCTTGCCGATACCAGCAAAATTCAATCCTGCCATACCCATATCGGACATGAGCACACCGCCAATCATGCCACCTACAAGGGCATGAGAGGAAGAGCTAGGCAAGCCAATCTTCCATGTCAAAAGGTTCCATATAATGGCACCCATCAGAGAAGCAATAATAATAGGTTCCTCAATGGTTCCTACTACAATATCGCCACCAATGGTCTTGGCTACACCAGTACTAATCATAGCACCTAGGAAGTTCAGCACTGCCGCCATAATAATGGCCTTACTAGGAGATATGGCTCTAGTAGATACCGAGGTGGCAATAGCATTGGCTGTATCGTGGAAGCCGTTGATAAAATCGAATATCAAGGCCAGCAACACTACAATAATTATAAAAGGATGAATATCAAGCATACTTCATTACCACACCTTTTAACAAATCTGCCATTCTTTCGCAGTGATCCAGAGTATCCTCTAATCCCTCCAAAAGATCCTTCCATTTTATCAGCTCAATAGGGTCCTTGAAATTCTCAAAGAGATAAGCCAGCTCACCGCGGAATACATGGTCTCCCTCGCTCTCCAGCTTGTCAATACGAGAAGTAATCTTCAGAAGCTCCTCCTGATTTTTGGTAATGGCATGCAAAAGTGTAGTAGCACGTTTTATCTCAGCTGTGGATTCAATCAACAGCTTGGTGAGACGCAAAGCTCCTTCTCTAGCTGCCTCGTTGGTATGATAGATAACAATGCGCTGCAACATTCCCTGCAGCTGGTCTACACCATCGTCCATACCGTTGGCGATGGCATAAATATCCTCACGGTCAATAGGAGTAATAAAGGTCTGGTTCAGCTTGTCAATAATGGTATCGTTTACCTTATCGGCCTGATGCTCCAGATCGTTAATCTCCTTCACCTTGATGTCCGCCTTGCGGTGATCCATCATAACTTCATCCAGCAACAAAGCACCCTGATAAAAATAATCAGCACTGGTTTCAAACAGCTCAAAGAACTCATTGCTCTTTTTTTTCGGTTTTAAATCAAACATGTATATCCCCCTTTAAGGATAAATTATACTTATTCCGCTACTATTTTATCATTAATCCCCTGCCTGTGCAATAAAAAACAACTCATCACAAAATTCTTGCCTTTTTACCCCAAAAAATCACATTTTTCAGCACTTTTTTCCTTGTTTTATCACAAAATTAATATTCCCTCATTTTAATATCAACAATTTCATTTCTATTTTATCGTTCCCCCTTGTAGCATCAGATCCATTTTATTCTGATTCCAACATGGCACATTTGCGCCACGGAATAGAGGCTCTAAATGCTGGCAAGGGCACAGAACATGAACTTATTGACGATCATGCACCTCTCTCCTGAAGATGCCATGAAAGCCTTGGGCGTTTCACCTTCCGAATTTAGTCGTTATCTAGCCTTACTAAAAAAACAGCGGTCAGTTCAACATTGCGTAAATTTTTTATTTGGTAGATTGTATAATCAACTTGAACAAAAATTAAAATAAAAAATCCACAGTG
>DAVZJH010000081.1:0-8874 GCA_052272885.1 Anaerovibrio sp.
CAGATACCGCTTGTCGCTGAGCCAATTCACAGAAACCGTAAGGGGAGAGAGTGCCTGTAAGGGTATATGCCATGCCTCAGTAAAGAGTATATATACCATTATGTAAATAAGTCTTTGGCTCGACAAATCAGAATTTATTTGTAACAAAAAACTAGCAGTGGGTACTGACACCCACTGCTAGTTTTTACGTTCAATTAAATTATAACCCCTGGATTAGTCAAAGAAAATGATTTTTCATTTTCTTTCAATGGGGTTTCGACGAGGGTGGAGATATTAGCTCCACTCTGTCATTAGCACAACTTCCCGCCACCTATAGAGGTTGGGGACATCGGACACCTCGTTATATTATGGATACATATATTTTACCAAAATTTCCATTGCTTCTATAGCCTGAGTGCCGGGATTTACCGTAAAGAGATTGTATGGCAAAATATGCACCCGATTGTTCTTTACCGCATTGGTGCCCGCCCAGGCAGGATTGGCTTCCAAATCTGTACGAAGTTTTTCCTGCATGGTCTGAGGATTCCCCATCATAATAACAAAAATGACGTCTGGATTCTGGGCAGCCAAAAACTCCATACTCAAAGGTATGTAGGCATCTCCCTTGCCTAGATTATCGGCTAGATTGCCGCCCCCCAGCTGTTCAATCAAAGAGCCAGTAAAGGTTTTCTTGGTAGCCATGCTAAAGCTTTCTGGATTACCAAAAATAATTACACTCTTAGGAGGAGTTTTGCCCTGACTCTGATCCAGCAACTCCTGCCGCTGGGATTTCATGGCATTGATTTTTTCCTCTGCCTGCTGACTATGGTCTGTTAATCTGCCATAAAGCTCCAAGGTATTATAAATATCCTCAAAGCTGTTAAGGCTGTTAATATACACAGGTATGCCAGCTTTTTCCAAGGTAGGAATTAAATTCTGGTGATAAGGCACATTGGTGCCAATAACCAAATCCGGCTGGAGAGCGACTATAGCCTCCACATTGGGACTGTGAATAATCCCCACATCCTGAGCTGTAGCCGTAGCCTGATTTACCGCCTCAGAATAGGCCTGAGAAGAAGCCTTGCCCACTATATTGTCGCCACCACCAGCAGCCACATACAAATCCACATTGGAGGCATTGAGAATTACTACCCTCTGGGGATGAGCTGCTACATTTACCTGTCGGCCAGTGCTATCCACCAAAACCAAATTACCACTTTGGGAAGCATTGCCCTTGCCAGCAATCTCTCCACCCATAATCAAAAAAATTACAGCCGACAATACCAGCACAATAGCAATACCAAAGCCAATTTTTCTTTTCATCATCCATCTCCTTTGGCCTAAGAAAGTAACTGCCAAAAATTTAGCAGTTACTCATTTTGGCCCTGCTTAGAAATTCCAATTTACGCCTGCTCGCCATACTCGTCCAGTAAGACCAAAGACAGTAAAGGCATTGGCATCGTCCTTGCCCATAATATTGTTCACACCTACATAGGCGCTGCCACCCTTGCCGATTTTCTTGCTAACAACAAAATTCATAATGCTGGCACTATTGCTGCTACGCTTGCCATTAGCATCTACAGCCCAATAATCTCCATGCCAATCATTCCAGAGAGAACTACTCCAGCCAGTCTTGGCATCATCATAGTTCAACTGCAGGGACAGCTTGTGTCTGTCTCTACCCTCCAGCCTTGCCCCATAACCGTCTTTGGCATCAGTATAGGTATAGGTACTACGCAGGGTAAAATTCTTGCCCAGCTTCTGCTTGAACTCAGCCTCTGCTCCCTGAATCTCGGCACTAGCAACATTTATATACTGACCCTCCGAATTTATAGTGATAGGGGGGGGGGCAAATTTCACAGTTGTAGTAGTCTTACAGGTAATCAGATCATCAAATTTGCTGTGGAAATAGGTAAGCTTGCCACTGGATCTACCGCTTTTGCTTTCTGCCTCAATACCAAAATCAAAATTATAGGAGGTTTCAGGCTTCAAATTAGGATTGCCAGTTACATGGACTTTCATAATAGAGGTAGGAGTAGACACTGGGGTATGCTTCCAATTCATATACAGCTCTGCCTCTGTAGGTGCTCTATAGGCTGTACCAATATTGAACTTCAATCTGGTATTATCACTAAGTTTGTAGGTATTGCCCAGCTTGTAGGTAACCTTGTTACCAAAGGTGCTATTATGGTCAAAGCGAATGGAAGGAATCATCAACCAATTATCTTCTACCTGCCATTCATCCTGAATAAAGGCTGCATAATAGGTAGTTGATTTTTCGGAATAGGGCTGGCTGACGCCCTCTCTGGTAACAGTATGCACATTGTCACCGCCAGCACCAATACGGGTACCTTCGTATTTTTCCTTGCGAATTTCTCCACCTACAGTCAGCAGGTGCTCATCATTCAACTGATAGGAACGCTGTCCATCCAAGGTAAGGGTACGGAACTTCAATTCATCCCAACCCGTCAAGCTACCATTTGTTCTGGTATTCTGATCCTTGTTAAAAATACTATAATTAACCCGCAGCTGATATTTACCCTTTTTGTCCTTGCCATCATAGGAAAGTCCAAATTTAGTACGGTCATGATCATAGGAAGTAAAATCACTATCCAAATCTAAGTCTTCATTCATGTAGTCCAAAAAGAAACTAAGAGATTTCTTGTCATCAATTTTGTATTTGGTCTTTACATTAAAATAATCCTTGATGCCATATTGATTGCCACTGCCATTAATATCCAAATGATGTACATCACTGCGCTTGTAGCTAAAACTGCTAGCCCATTTGCCCAGCTGGCCTGTAGCTACCCGGAAGCCAACATCTGCCTGCTTGGTAGTGTAATCAGCAGAAACAGACTGAGAAGCCTTGTCTGGTGTCTTGGTAATAATATTGATAACACCCCCCATGGCATCTGCACCATAAAGTGAGCTAGTGGCACCACGAACAATCTCAATGCGCTCCACATCTGCCATATTTACGCGCTGCAGCTCTAAGTTGTTAGCAGTCTGGTCTGTGTTCTCAGTACGAATACGCATACCATCTACCATAATCAATGTCTGATTGCTCTTGGCACCACGAATAGCTACAGAATTACCCACCATGCCATTTTCGGAAACATCAATGCCAATAGCCAGCTGGAGAGCCTGAGCCAGATTCTCTGCTCCCATCTTGTCCAAATCTTCTCTAGTAATAACCTCTACGGCAGCTGGTGCTTCCTTAACCAGCTGTTCAGTGCGGGAAGCAGTTACCACCACATCTCTGGTCTGAACCTGCTCCACCGCCTGCTGGCTATCTGCCTCCTCCGCAGCTGCCACTCCGGCATAGCTGGTATTCATCAAAGCAGTAATTACTGCCAAAGTCAAAAAATACTTTTTTCTACCATTCATCATCTCACAAAATCCTTCCTAAAATCTCTCTGACCTTAACAAAATTTTAAATTGATTATCATTATCAGTATGTTTTTATTTTTTTACGGCATAAAGAGCTATGCTCTCTATGCCGCAGAAAACTAGACTCTATTTTTTATATACCCTGCATGGGCTTAGCTTCCTTTACCTTGCCCTCGGACAAAATATGCTCACAGCATTCCAACAAGGACTGTGTAAGATTATTCTGCCAGAACCGCCCAGCCTGAGTCTGGAAATACATTACCTCTCCCCTTTGCATCAGACCGTTTTTCTCCCATATATTCAAAATATATTCAAGCTGGCCTAACTCTGGTTTGTCAGTAGTTATTTCCCGCAAATCCAAATATCCTTGCTCCATATTCTGACTTATTTTCTTGTGCACCTCATCATAAGGAGATTTGCCACTCATAAC
Organism: Anaerovibrio sp.; assembly: GCA_052272885.1. GTDB lineage: Bacteria > Bacillota > Negativicutes > Selenomonadales > Selenomonadaceae > Anaerovibrio. The sequence goes on from DAVZJH010000081.1 coordinate 3,800, forward strand.
CATAATAGGCTTTTTACCCTCATCAATCATGGTTATATATTTTTCTAAATCCCGCATATGCATAGTACTGTACTGACCTACAAAACCACCAGCACCACACCCAAAAGGAAAAACATCTGCCCCGGTCTTGGCAAGAATATTGTACATACTCCGCTCTCGAATATCCTTGGCCCAGTGGCAATTGCTCAGCCTCTTATAACCTCTATCATTAAGCCATTTTTCTGCTGCTGCAAACATAACTGCCTGCTCTGCTCTGGTGGCTGCCGGAGGGAGGCTGCCCTTTTGAATAGCCTTGGCCATAGGACTGCCACCGAAAAGATTCAGCTGGTACAAATCCATACCAGAAATAGGCAGGCTGTCAATACAAGCCAAATCCTCCATAAAGCTTTCCAACGTCTGCCCCGGCAAACCAAAGATAATATCCACAATAATGGAGGCCTGGTCATAGGAGCTAATCAGCTTCAACCTTTCTATTACTGTTTCCTTAGTATCCAAACGACCACTGGCCTGACGAATTTTAGTATCAAAGGACTGAACCCCAATGGACACTCGATTTACTCCGTTAGCAAACCAAGCCTCTATCCGCTCCTTTTGCAAATCGTAAATCCGAGCCTCCATAGTGATTTCGCAATCATTGGTAAGAGGAATGCATTCCTTCAGCTTCTGCAATACCTTGGTAATATTGGCTGGAGATAGGGCGCTGGGAGTACCGCCTCCAAAGAACACACACTGCATAGGCTTGGCCTGAAGCATTTTATCCTCCTTGGCCATTTCCAGCTCCTTTAGCAATCTTTCCACATAGCGCTGTTCCCTATCCTCATTGATGAAGTTCTGAAAGAAACCGCAATAAAGACAGATATGACTACAAAAAGGAATATGGATATATACCATGCGTTTTTTTGACATATCTGGTTCTTGCTCCATTAGCTCTACCCATTTTTGTGGTGCCATAGTAGGAGGTATCATCTGCCCGCTAACCCCTGGATGTACCGCTCTTTTCTTAGTAAAGCCATAGGACAAAGCATTACTATCCCCTGTCCCTACCATTAGCTCATAAGTATCCTCTCCGAGAGTATCCAGATAAGCTTGCAAACTAACTGTCATATTATCCCTCCAGTCGATTTTTCAGCTCCGTAAAATACTCCCTTGCCTTTAACAAATCCTGATTATTAGGATGACTATAGGATTCCTGAATTCTGGCCTTCCGTTCCTCAGTCATGGCATGAGGATGTCCCGCTGAGAACATTTTGGTCATCATTTCCACCATTTTGTAGGAAACAGCGCCTTGACAGATATACTGACCTACCACCTCATTACTGCTATCAAAGAGAGCGGCAATATTTTCCAAGGATTTCTTGGCATGGTCAGAATCAGGATAAGCTCCCAAAGTAGCAAAAATAGCTACCTTCTTACCTTTAATGGTTTTAATAAACTCCTGGGCCTTATTGTCAGCAGTTCCCCGATTAATCCAGCAGCCTACAGCTACCAAATCATAGTCACTAACATCAGGCTTTTCCTCCACCTTTACTGCCTCTACATTATTATTGAGAGCATAGGCCACAGCACTGGCCAATTTCAAGGTATTACCTGTCAAACTTGATACAACAACGATACTTTTCATAAAGTCCTCCTAACAATATCATACATGACATATGGAGATTCCCCATTGCCAATTTTCTAAGTATATTTAAGCACTTCTTACATTATGTGGCAAGCAAACTAAATGCTTTTGCCCAGATTGCTCCAACTCCATGATGGTATTTTCCACACCATATAGCTCTGCTATCAGCTTTTCTGTGAAAACCTCCTGTACTGAGCCATCTGCTACAATTTTTCCCTTTTGCACAGCCACTACCCGATTGCTGAATCTTGCCACATGATTCAAATCATGAAGCACCATAACCACTGTCAACCCCAGTTCTCTGTGAAGCTGTCCCACGAGAAGCATCAAATCCAGCTGATGACGAATATCCAGATAGGTGGTTGGTTCATCCAACAACAAAAGCTCTGGCTCCTGAGCCAAGGCCATAGCCAATCTAGCCCGCTGCCTTTCACCACCGGAAAGAGCCATAATACTGCGATGCTGATATGCCAACATATTAGTTAGCCTTAGCACACTATCTACTACCTGTTTATCCTTGGAACCAAATTCATCAAAAAAGCCCCGATAGGGCAATCTCCCTAGAGAAACCAATTCTCTTACAGTGATATCCCCAGGAAAGTCCATGCTTTGGGGCATTACAGCCATAGCTCTGGCTATCTGCTTTTCACTCAGGGAATGCATATCCTGACCATGCAGCAATACCTGCCCCTGGGACATGGGAAGCAGCCTTGCCATAGTCTTTAGCAGAGTAGATTTCCCTGAACCATTAGGGCCAATAATGGATAGCACATCTCCTTGGTGTATTTGCAGGCTTACATCATGAATAATTATTTTGCCTCCATAACCAGCCTGCACCTGTTTTGCCTCCAAGATTACATTCTTGTCATTCATGAGCTTTTCATTCCTTTCTTCAAAAGATATAAAAAGAAGGGTGCACCGAAAAATGACATGAACACACCTACAGGTACTTCTATTGGTGCCAAGGCCAGGCGGGCAGCAGAATCTGTCATGCTGACAAAGGCCGCCCCCCAAATGGCGGAACAAGGCAGAAGATAATCAAAATCTGAACCTGTTACCAATCTCACCATATGTGGAATTACCAACCCCACAAAGCCCAGCATACCTGCCACACTTACAGCAGAGGCCGCCAGCAGGGCTGCTAAAATCAGTAAAACAAATCGTATTTTCTCCACCGGAAGGCCAATACTTCTGGCTGTATCTTCTCCAAGCTGCATGGCATTCAGCCAACGACTAATAAAAAATACTGCTGCCACCCCCAGCAGAGTATAGGGCAAAATCATGGAAACATGACTCCAGGAAGCTCCCTGAAAGCCTCCTGCCATCCAATTAATCGTACTCTGGATTCTATCGGAATAAAATACCATCAAAGCTGTCTGAGCACCACCAAAGAAGGCTGCCACAGCTACCCCAGCCAAAATCATTCGCAAAGGCTGTACTCCCCTTTGCCAGCTTAGAGCAAATACAATAGCCACAGCCACCATAGCCCCAATAAAGGCTGCTATTGGCACCAAATTGGTGATTTCTGGCAAAATAATCATAATCACCATGGCAAATAATCCTGCCCCGGCAGTAACTCCAATAATGCCTGGGTCTGCTAAAGGATTCCGCAAAATTCCTTGCAAAATACAACCTGCTAGAGCTAAATTAGTACCTGCCAAAATGCCGCAAAATACTCTGGGCATGCGAATCAGATAAACAATACGATAATTCTCTGACTGCACTCCGAAAAACAAACCATCCTTCAATTCCTGCCAGGATAAATCTGCTACACCACAGGAAATACCTATTAGTACAGCCAGAAGCAGGAGCAAGATTCCGCCTCCTATGCCGCTAAATCTTTTCAGCCTTTTGGGATTTCTTTCCGCATATACCTTATTAATTACCGCTTCCACTAATTTCAATACCTTTCATTATTACATCCATAAAATAGCTTCCCAAATCCTTATTACCTAATCCAGCTGAAAATATATAGGCACAGTAATGGTAATACTGCCATTGGCTCCATGGCTAAAGGGACAGGAGCTGGCTACAGCTTTTAGGGCTGCCTTGTCCAGGTTATCATATCCGGAAGAACTGCTAACACCATAGTCCAACAAATTGCCATCAGCGGACAAGGTGGCATAAACCATTACCACTCCTTGCTGATCCATACGAATAGCCATAGATGGGTACCTTTTGTTCGCTTCCACTCTGGCCGCAAATCTGCCAGCTATATCACCAATACTTTCCATAGGCTCTGGCTGGCTTTCTGCTATAGCTGTACTGCCTGTGGAAATATTATTATCGGCTCCTGGAGTATCCCCTGTTCCAATACCACTAAGACCAGCAGCAAAGGAACTTCCTCCCTCCGAAGCCTTAACATTTCCCTGACCAGCAGCCACAACGCCATCCCCGCCAACTAATGCCTCCTCAGAGGCCAGCAAAGCCTGACTGCCCGAAGCTGCCTGCTGATGATAATTGCCTTCCACAGCCCCTCCAGAAAGAAAAGACATAGGCTCTGGCTCCACCTGCTGAATTTCTTTTACCTGAGCCAATTCCTGTTCCGTCATTTCAAATTCTACAGCTGCCTCTGACTCCTGACTATATGCAGGCTGGTAACTGCTTCCCCACAGGCCCACAACCAGCAGAATCAAACCATGACACAAACAGGATAAAGGCAATGGCTTGGCCGCTCTGTTTATAATAGCTATTGCACTCATAAGCCCACCTACTTTTTAGCCGCCAAGGATATACGCTGTACACCGCTTTTCTTTAGCTCATCCAGCACTGACATAAAGCTGGCATAATCTACATCTCCATCAGCTCTCAGTACCAGAGCTGTATTGCCTCCTTTGGAGGCTTCCTTTACCTGAACCACCAACTGATTAAGCTCCATAGGCTGATTTCCTAGATAGATTTTACCATCCTTGGCCACTGTAACCTGCAGGGATTTTACTACATCAGTCTGAGCACTGGCTGCCTGTGGTAGATTTACAGGTACTACCTGCTGGTCTGTCATGTACAAGGTGCTAAGCATAAAAAACACCAGCAGAAAAAAAATAATATCAATCATAGGAATAATCATTAGCTGAGGTGTTTTTTCCACCCGACTGCTGTTCAGGCGCATTTTTCTGCCTCCTTCAAGGAGCCATGATTGCGATTGGCCAGATTATCCATAATAGTATCTCCTATCTGTTCAATGCCTGTCATCATATTATCCAGACGATAGCCGTAATAACTATGCCCCACCAAGGCTACAATGGCTACAGCCAAACCAGATGCAGTAGCTACCAGTGCCTCACCAACGCCGCCGGTAATAGCCATAGGTGCTCCCTGCTGAAGATTGAATACACTGAAGGACTGTATCATGCCCAACACAGTCCCTAACAGACCTAGAATAGGAGATAGGGTAACAACGGTAGCTAGTCCGCTAAGCCTTTTTTTAGCTTGGCAGACTCCAGCTGAGCAGCAT
>DAVZJH010000082.1:0-8456 GCA_052272885.1 Anaerovibrio sp.
CAAATCTAGGGTAATTCGCAAAAAACTGATTTTAGACTGGGGGTTTTCATTGTTATTTTTTTTCCTACATGCTATCATTAATTAGTTAAGTAAAATTGTAAAATGACGGAGGGGTTATTTATGAAAATAGATGGTTTAGGTACTAGGCCTACACTGGCCTCCAGAAATATGGATGCCGGTCACAGAGCAGCCTCTCTGGAGGGAGATTTTGCCTCAGAGCTGGAGGATCAGCAGGGGGAAATGTCTCGTGAGCAGCTGCAGCAAATGCTGGACAAGATTGATGAGCAGGGACAGCGCCTTACTAAGACACCTACCTATGAAGAATTGAAGTCCTATCGGGGATTAATCAAGAACTTTGTTGGCACCGTGGTTTCTCAGATGTATTCTGTCAACACTCAGGCAGGCTGGGACAGAATGGGCCGACAAAAGGTATATACCACTGTCCGGAAGATTGACCGGGAGCTGGAAAATATGGCAGAGAAAATCCGTCTAGGCCAGACCAAGCAGCTGGATATTGTGGCTAGCCATGATGCGATTCGCGGTATGCTGGTAGATTTGTATATGTAGGCTATGCTGTTATGAATATGCAGTGGAACAATATTATAGGTCACAAGCAGGTTGTAACTCAGCTGTGCTTAATGCAGCAGGAGGATAGAATCCCCCATGCCATGTTGTTTTGTGGTACAGATGGGGTAGGCAAATCTCTGGTGGCAGAGGCCTTGGCAGCGGCCATACTATGTCATACTCCTGTCCACAATCAGGCCTGTGGTCATTGCAAGGCTTGTCAAGCCTTGGCAGCTGGCACCCATCCGGATTTTTTCCAGATTCAGCCAGAAAGCGAAACCAAGGCAGCACCTGCGATTCGGATTGAGGCCGTTAGAAAGATGCAGGAGGAGATAGCTCGTATTCCTCTTTTGTCAGAACGGCGCGTGGTTATTATGCAGGAGGCAGACAAAATGAATGAGGCTGCTGCTAATTGCCTGCTGAAAACCATTGAGGAGCCTTCGGGACAGATTGTTTTTATCCTGCTCACCAGTCGGCCATCAGCCTTGCTGGATACTATTATTTCCCGTTGTATGCGGGTGGAATTTGGCATTCTGCAACCAGATGAGCTGGTGAAAATCTTGCACCAGCAGGGAATAGAGGAGCCTTTGGCTGGCAAATTGGCCTCTATTGCCGATGGCAGTGTGTCAAAGGCACTGGCCATGCAGGATGAAGAGCTGTTGAATTTGCAGACTCAGGCTTTTGATCTGGCTTCAGCGGCAGGCACTCTTGGGGTGGAACAGCTTTTGCAGCTGGCCAAGGAAATGTCCAGTCATAGTAGGGAAAGGTTGATTCAGTGGCTAGGTTTTTTAGCCATGATTTACCGTGATTTGCTGATGCTGTACAGTGGCAGCGGCTTGCCATTGTACAATCAGTCAGATATAGATAGATTGTCCTCCTTGCTGAACAAATACCATCAGCAGGAGCTGTTGCAGCTTTTGCAGCTGGTACAGGATTACCAGAAGCGATTGAGCAGCAATGTAAATATTCAGCTTTGCCTGGAGGGCTTTCTCATTAGAATAAATAATTATTTGGAGGAATAAATGCAGACAGTTGTAGGAGTCCGTTTTAAGCGGGCTGGTAAGATATACTATTTTAGTCCGGGGAAGCTGGACATTAAGCTAAATGACAATGTTATTGTGGAAACAGCCAGAGGGCTGGAATTTGGCACAGCCGTTATAGGGCCACGGGAGGTTCCTGATTGTGATGTGGTATTGCCACTGAAGGTGGTACAGCGGCTGGCTACAGATGCAGATAAAGCCAAGGTGGAGGATAATGCCCAGCGTCGGGATGAGGCCTTCCGTATTTGTGAGGAAAAAATTGCAGCCCATGGCCTGCCTATGAAGCTGGTGGATGTGGAATATACCTTTGATGTAAATAAGATTATTTTCTATTTTACAGCTGATGGCCGCATTGATTTCCGGGAGCTGGTTAAGGACTTGGCAGCTATTTTCCGCACTCGTATTGAGCTGCGGCAGATTGGTGTTAGGGATGAGGCCAAGCTTATGGGTGGCATTGGCTGCTGTGGCCGTCCTTTGTGCTGTCATAGCTTTTTGGGAGAATTTGACCCAGTTTCCATTCGCATGGCCAAGGAGCAGAATCTGTCCCTGAATCCAACTAAGATTTCCGGTATCTGCGGTCGTTTGATGTGCTGTCTGAAATACGAGAGCAATTGCTATAGCGGTAAATGCAACAAGCGGAAGAAAATCAAGCCTCCTGTACAGGGCAGCAAGGTTATTACTGCCGAGGGCGAGGGTAAGGTTATCAATCTGAATATGCAGCGCCGTTCTGCTACCATTCTGCTGGATGACCGCAAGACTATTGTGGCTTCCTGGGAGGATGTTATTGAGAAGGACAGCGAGGATATGCAGTGAGCCAGGTGCAGGATTGGTCCCAGGTCCCATTGGGGCCGGAGGAACGGTTGGACGACCTTCTTTGGGGTGGCAGACATATTATTCAAAATACCAATCAGTTTTGCTTCTCCATAGATGCAGTATTGCTGGCCCATTACCCTAAATATCATAGAAATTGGCGGGTTTTTGACCTAGGCACCGGCACAGGGGTTATGCCCCTGTTGATTGCCGATGAGGTAAAGGAAATTCACGCCTTGGAAATCAATCCGGTTATGGCTGCCTTGGCTCAGCGAAATGTAAAGCTCAATGGGCTGGAGGACAAAATTCATGTGGTCCAGGGGGATTACCGTCAAATCGGCCAGCTGTATCAGCGGGAAAGCTTTGACTGCGTAATTGTTAATCCTCCCTATAGGCCAGTTCAGCAGGGCACTATTAGTGCTTTGGAGGGGGTAGCAGCGGCTCGCCATGAAGTTACTGCAACTTTGGAGGATGTGGTGGCTGCGGCTCGTTATCTTCTAAGATTTAGAGGCAGATTTGCTATGGTGCATTTGCCTGAAAGATTGGGCGAAATCATGGTGGCTATGGCCAAGCATCAGATACAGCCCAAAAGATTGCAGCTGGTACAGCCCAAGCCCCATAAGGAATCCAATCTTATGCTTATAGAGGGCGTTGTGGGAGCTGCTCCTGGGGGCCTAAAGGTAGAACTGCCCTTGATGGTTCACAAGGAAGATGGCAGCTATACTGAGGAAATTTTAGCTATATACAATATGAAGAAATAAGGAGATTTTGCTTTGATGTCAGAAGAAAACAGGGGGCATCTTTATCTGTCAGCAACCCCTATTGGCAATCTGGAGGATATGACCTATCGGGGAGTACGGATGCTGGCAGAGGCAGATTTGATTGCTGCCGAGGATACCCGCCATACCCGCAAGCTATTATCCCATTATGATATACATACACCTGCTACTAGCTATCACGAGCACAACAAGCTAACCAAGGGACCGGAGCTGGTGGAAAAAATGCTATCTGGTGCTGTGGTGGTTTGCGTAAGTGATGCAGGTCTGCCAGGAATTTCAGATCCAGGAGCGCACTTGGCTCAGCTGGCCATAGAGGCAGGAATACAGGTAAGTCCTTTGCCGGGAGCTAATGCAGCTTTGTCTGCTTTGATATGTTCAGGTTTGGATACCACCGCCTTTACCTTTTATGGATTTTTGCCAAAATCCAGTAAAAAAAGACGGGAACTGCTGGAAAGAATAAAATGTTCTCCAGAAACTCTGATTTTTTATGAGGCTCCTCATCACCTCAAGGAAACTCTTAAGCAATTATGTGACACCTTGGGGGAGGAAAGGCCGGCAGCAGCAGCTAGAGAGCTGACCAAGCACTATGAGGAATTTAATCGTCGTAGCTTGGGAGAGCTGCTGGACTATTATCAGGCTAACGAGCCTCGAGGTGAATTTGTCCTAATAATTTCCGGCTATGATGCAGAAAAGGCCGCTTCTGCTCAGCAGGCAGAGGAAGTAACAGACCCGATTCAGATGGTTGAAGCCTTTGAACAGCAAGGCCTTTCCCGGAAGGAAGCCATGCGGGAGACAGCAAAAAAATTAGGCATTAGCCGTCGGGATGTATATAATATATTGTTGAAGGCTTAGCAATTTGTTATTTAGTGTGAATATACTAACAAGGCAGGACATTGCCCTGCCTCTGTGAATCTTATATATTAGGAGGTCCTATCGTTGGATAAGAAAAGTTTTTATATTACCACCCCAATTTATTACCCTAGTGCCAAGCTTCACATTGGCCACGCCTACTGCACCACCATTGCAGACTCTGTAGCCAGATTTCATCGTTTGGCAGATGAGGATGTTTTCTTTTTGACAGGCAGTGATGAGCATGGTCAGAAGATTCAGCAGAAGGCTGAGGAGCAGGGCATTACGCCAATTGAATATGTAAATCCTATCGTAGCAGGCTTTCAGAATCTCTGGAAACTGTTGAATATTTCCAATGACGATTTTATCCGCACCACAGAGAAGCGTCACGAAAAGGTGGTTCAGGAGGTATTCCGCCGTATTTATGCCAAAGGGGATATTTACAAGGGTGCTTATACCGGCCTTTATTGTACTCCATGTGAAAGCTATTGGACTGAGCATCAGCTGGATGAAAATGGCTGCTGTCCAGATTGTCACCGTCCTGTACAGGAGGTTTCTGAGGAGGCATATTTCTTCAAAATCAGTAAGTATGCCGATCGTCTCCTGAAATATATTGAAGAAAATCCAGATTTTATCCAGCCTGTATCCCGTCGCAATGAGATGATTAACTTCATCAAGCAGGGCATGGAGGATCTGTGTATTTCCCGTACCTCCTTTGATTGGGGTATTCCAGTACCTATTGATGATAAGCATGTTATCTATGTATGGTTTGATGCCTTGACCAACTATCTTACTTCTATTGGCTATCTGGATGACACTGAAAAATTCCAGAAATTCTGGCCAGCCAATGTTCATCTGGTGGGTAAGGAAATTGTCCGTTTCCATTCCATTATTTGGCCATGTATTTTGATGGCCTTGGATTTGCCACTGCCAAAGCAGGTATTTGGCCACGGCTGGTTGGTAGTAGATGGCACCAAAATGTCCAAATCCATTGGCAATGTAGTAGATCCAATCGGCTTGATTGAGGAATTTGGTGCAGATGCCATCCGCTATTTCCTGCTTAGAGAAATCAATCTGGGCCAGGATGGCAATTTCTCCAGAGATGCTTTGATTCAGCGTATTAACTCTGATTTGGCCAATGACCTAGGTAATCTGCTCCATCGTACTCTGAACATGGTAGGCAAATTCCAGCAGGGGGTAGTTTTGGCACCAGAGGGACGCTCCGAAATTGATGCTTCCCTGATTGAGGATGCCATGACCACTGTAAAGACCTTTGCTGATGATATGAACAATATGAAAATCAGCCATGCCATTAAGGCAGTTTGGGCCTTTATCAGCCGTGCTAACAAGTATATTGATGAAACTGCTCCTTGGGCTTTGGCCAAGGATGAAAGCAAAAAGCAGGAGCTGGCCAATACCATGTACAATCTGGTAGAGGCTCTCCGAGTTATCAGCGGCTTGATTTACCCTTATATGCCAACCACTGCTGGCAAGCTGTGGCAGCAGCTGAACCTGCCTGGCACCATTGAGGAATTGCGTCTGGCTGATATTGAAAAGTGGGGGGGCACACCAGCCAATATGCATATTGGCCAGGCGCAGCAGCTTTTCCCTCGTATTGAGGTGGAAAAGGTGGAACAGCCAGTTAAGGAAGCTAAGAACAAGGCTGAGAAGCAGAAGTCCAAGAAGGATAAGCAGAAGGAAAGTCAGTCAGAGGGTGAGATTTCCATTGATGATTTTGCCAAAATCCAGCTGCGGGTAGCCAAGGTGCTGGAGGCTGAGGCTGTGCCAAAGGCTGACAAGCTGTTGAAGCTGAAGATTGACCTAGGTGATGAGCAGAGAGAGCTGGTTTCTGGTATTGCTAAGCAGTACAAGCCAGAGGAACTGGTTGGCAAAAACGTTATTGTAGTAGCCAATCTAAAGGCTGCCAAAATTCGCGGTGTAGTGTCTCATGGCATGGTATTGGCTGCTTCTGCTGGGGATGATTTGAAGTTGGTAACAGTGGACATGCCTGTAGGAAGCGTGGTTCGCTAATGGCAGCTGTAACAGAGGCGATGGTGGCTCAGCTAGGCAAGGATTTAGGTCAGGCTAAGCTGATAGATACCCATGCTCACATTAATGTAGAGCATTTTGCTGAGGATAGAGATGCAGTTGTGGAGAGAGCAGCTCAGGCTGGCCTGAGCTATATTGTGAATATGGGGGACTCTATGGAGTCCTCCCAAAGCTCTGTGGCTCTTACCAAGGCATATCCTATGGTTTATACCGGTGTGGGGATTCATCCAGAGGAAGCTAATCCTATGACTCAGGCTGATGAAGACCAGCTGGCTAGCTGGGGTGCCCAGCCCAAGGTGGTCGCCATTGGGGAAATTGGCCTGGATTATTACTGGGAAAAGGATGGGGACAAAAGACAGCTGCAGCGGGAGCTTTTTATTCGTCAGCTGGATTTGGCTCGTCAGCTTCATTTGCCAGTATGTGTCCACAATCGTGAGGCTCATGGGGATACCATGGAAATCCTCCGCAAGGAGGGTAAAGGTATAGTAGGGGTAATGCATTGCTTCTCTGGTAGTCTGGAAATTGCTCAGGAGCTGGTGAAAATGGGCTGGTTTATTGGCGTAGATGGGCCGTTGACCTTCAAAAATGCCGCCAAATTGCCAGAAATTGTGCAGAAGCTTCCTTTGGAGCGAATTGTGGTGGAGACTGATTGTCCTTATATGGCACCAGTGCCTATGCGAGGGAAGCGAAATGAGCCTGCCTTTGTATATCATGTGGCAGCCAAGCTGGCACAGCTCCGGGGAGAATCCATAGAGAATGTGGCCCGCCAAACCACGGCTAATGCACTGGAGCTATATCCAAAGCTAGCATGATTTTGTATATTGTATAGTATTATTGAGATGGTTGCAGAGTTTTTTCTAAAGTGGTATAATAAGTACATAAAAAGAGACAGCTGATGTTTGGAACCGTCAGCTCCTCAAGTTACTTGTTGAGAGCCGGCCGCTGCAAAGGGTCGGCTCACTGCTTGTTTCAGAGAATTACTTCATAAGAAATTGCAGAATGGATACCAAAAGTGTTAAAGTCGCTATCAACAAAGATAACTTCTCATAATTGCTCATGGCATCACCTCCTTAATGGAGGAACCGACACATCAGTTGTCTCTAAAAAATATTATAGCATACACCGAAACTCTTGACTATAGGTTGGGAGTTTTTCTTTTGGCATTTTTTGCACAAAATATCCTCATTTTTAGCCCGAAAAAATCAAAATATTCTCAAAGTGGTGTACAGACCCAAAATCCCCATGATTACTGGCTTTTCACCGTGATGAAACCCGTTAAAATTCCTTTAAAGTGGGAGAGACTTCCTTGAAAATTTGACATAGAGGCCATTTTGTGATATAGTATCCTTCGTAATTTAATAAGGGGGTATTTAATGACCTTAAAGAAACTATATGTCCGATGTAGGAAGGATGTCCGGTATCCTATCAGCATAGGACTCATGTGCGGCACAATGATGCTTTCTGGTTTCATCTCCAACCGCCATGTAACAATAGCAGTGGATGGCCAGCAGCTGGAGCTGAATACACCTTATAAGGCACCAATGAACATCCTTAGTCAGGCCGGTGTAGACCTGCGAGAGGGTGATGAGTATTCCTTCTCCCATGGAGAAAAGGGAGAGGTACTGACCGTCAATCGTGCTGCAACTATTACCATTGATTACAATGGTACAGAAGATAAAATTTTAACCTGCCAGCCAACAGTAGGAGAAGTCATGGAAACCTATGGCTATGTTGGCAATGGCTACGAGGTCGCAGAGGGGCTGGATGCCGCTGTTGTAACCGGTATGACCATCCATGTAAAGGATGTGCCGGTAGCACCGCCTGTAACAGTGAATACTGTTAGCACCAATCATGGTGATATGACCTACGCAAGCTGCTTATCAATGGAGGCTAGTGCCTATCTGCCATCTGATGGCAATGGAGCAGGCATTACCGCCACAGGAGATATTGCTAGACGAGGAATCGTAGCTGTAGATCCTGATGTGATTCCCCTGGGCACCAGAGTATATATTCCAGGCTATGGAACTGCTGTGGCTGCTGATACAGGTGGAGCTATCCGTGGAAATAAAATAGATTTGTGCATGGAAAGCTACGGTGAGGCAATTGATTTTGGCCGCCGGTCGGTAGAAGTATACATCCTAAATTAAATAACCGGATAACTGTTGTATAACAGTAAGAAGCGGGGAATAGTACAGGCAGAACAGCCCTTTACTAGTCCCCGCTTCTTATTTGCAGGGATAATATTTTTGGGTAAATTATGATTATTTTAGATATTTTTTGTTGAACGGTTTACTAGGTATAATTATTCATTATTCAATAAAAATTTACAAATATTACAACATCTAAATACATAGGTAAAAATTTC
>DAVZJH010000083.1:0-8309 GCA_052272885.1 Anaerovibrio sp.
CGGACAGAGCAAAAGTCGTTATGACCGCAGGCTGTATTTCGAGAAACTTTGACATACCGAATTATATTTACAACTCTAAGGAGATAGACAACTCGGCAAATCAGAATTTACTGCTCCAGAGAACTAACCTCTACACATTTTCCGTATATCGGCAATTTGGAAACCCACTGCAACCCCAGAAGTATCCAAATCTGCCCTTTCGTTTTTTTAATGTGCTATGACAGCGGGGACAATAGCGATTCTCTCCCTGGGGAGAAGAATTTCCCTGCATTTCTCTAGTCTGGCCAAAATTCAAATTTCCCAGCTGATGCACCATGCCTACGTTGCTGGCAGTCTTGGCTATATCCTGAGCCATTAGCTCAAAAACCTGCTGATTCATATGACAATCCTGCAAAGCTCGATGTGCTCCCTGGGTGGAAATGCCATAATGCTCTGCCAGATTCTCCAGCCGCCGATGCTTCCAAGCTGGAAAACATTGCTTTGCCATATGAAGTGTATCAATATAATCATTATCAATAGTCTGTCCAAAATACCGCTGACAGTCCCGATAGATAAAATTCATATCAAACCGCTTGATATTGTGACCTACCAGCACATCATCACCAATAAAGTCCAAAAACTCCCCCAGCACCTGAGAAAAATCTGGCTTATCTGCCACCATATTATCATAAATATGATTGACACTGCTAGCTCCATAAGGTATAGGCCGACCTGGATTTACCAGCTGAGTAAATGTAGACACTGGGTGTCCCCCTCTTACCCTAATAGCAGAGATTTCAATAACCTCATCCCGCTGACAGGATATACCTGTAGTCTCCAAATCATAAACCACATAATCCGGCGTATATTTTCTTCTTTCCTTCCCAGGAATATTCCCCAGCATAGCCAAGCCCCTTTCCCTTTAACAAATTCTATTCCTGTCCCTCATAAAGCTTTTGATATTTATTGCGATTGCCCAGAACGCTTTTTACATATTCCTGAGTTTCCCTATATGGTATTTCCTCTGGATTATTAAAGCTATAATCCCAGCCATATTTCTTCATCCAGGACAACACATTGCCCCGGCCTGCATTATAGGCCGCCAACATCAGCACCTCATTACCTTGAAATTCCTCCTGCAGGGAGGCCAGATACCAAGTGCCGTAACGAAGATTGCACTGAGGCTCCTTAAGCTGGTCCAAATAAAACCCTGTATCATCCAGCTGTCCCGAAATCCAGATAGCAGTTTCTGGCATAAGCTGCATCAATCCCATAGCTCCAAAGCCAGATAACGCCTCTGGCTGGAATTTGCTTTCCGTTTTCACCATAGCAATTACCAAATATTCATCCACCTGATACTGCTGGCTGTATTTTTCAATTACCCCTCTATAATGATAGGGATAAATATACTGTCGCTGAATATCATTCTGCTGTAGCAGAGCATAGGAAATCATTACTGCCAGCAGAATACACATACCTACAGCAAAGCCCATAACCCGCCTTTTGGCTTCCATACGCTGCAACAGCTGCTCTTTACGCCTGTTTCTTTCCTCTGTCGTATATCGCATTACCATTCCTTCTGTTTATTCAGCAATTCCCTGACCTTGGCCACCAGCTCCTGACTGGTGCCATTATTATCTATAATGACCTGAGCCATTTTTTTCTTTTCCTCTAGAGGCATTTGTACCTGAATACGCCTCATTGCCTCCTGCTGGCTATAGCCATTTCGACTCATAAGTCTAGCCAGCTGGTTCTCTCTGTTGACATAAACCAGCCAAACCTCATCTGTCATACTATCCCAGCCTGCTTCATAAAGCAGGGGCACATCCAACACTACCGCCTTAGCTCCCTGATGGCGCAGATCTGCCAACTGGCTTTGGATTTCTGCCTGGATAATGGGATGGGACATGCTGTCCATCCACTTTTTTTCCTCTGGCTGACTAAAGACAATATCTGCCACAGCCTGACGATTCAGCTGACGATTAGGCAAAAGCACCTTTTCCCCATAGCGATTTACATAGGCCTGCCACAAGGACCTACCAGGCTGAGCCAGCTCCCAGGCAATGGCATCTGCATCTAGTACAGGCAAATTGTGCTGTCTCAACAAGCTGGTTACTGTGGATTTGCCACTGGCAATTCCTCCAGTCAAACCTATAATCTTCACGACTCTACCTCCAAGGGCTGGCAATGTGGGCAAAAACGAGTGCCCCGGCCTCCTACCTTGATTTTCTCCAAAGGAGTACCACAGATACGGCAGGCCTGGCCATCCCGGCCATAAACATAGAGATGCTCCTGATGGCTGCCCTTTTCACCATTGCCATTGCGATAATCTCTAAAGGTAGTGCCTCCGTCAGCAATCCCCTCAGCAATAACCTGATTTACTGTGGACTGCAATTTGGTAAGCTCGGGCAAGGTCAAGCTGCCTGCCTGACGCAGAGGATGAATCCCTGCCAAAAACAGGGCCTCATCCACATAGATATTCCCCAGTCCGCCTACCTTTCTCTGGTCAAGCAGAAAGCTTTTTATTTTGGTTTTGCGCCCCTCAGCAGCCTTTGACAGATATGCCACCGTAAACTCTGGGGACAAAGGCTCCGGCCCCAGCTCTGCCATGCCCTGAATCCGCCACAGCTCATCCTGATGCATAGCATATAGAGTGCCAAAGGTTCTGGTATCACTAAAAATCAATTTGGATCCATCATCTAAGTGAATAATCAATCTGTTGTGATGACTATTATCCTGTCCCATAGAGGGAACATATACCAGCTGGCCTGTCATGCGCAGATGAAATATCAGAGAAACCTGATTGTCCAGCTGCAAAAGCAGATATTTACCTCTCCTATCCAGACCTGCAATGGTCGTTTGCAGGATTCTAGCCACAAAGCTCTCTGGCTCAGGCCATTTAATCTGCCTAGGCAGCAATACCTCCACAGATGTTATTTTACGCCCCTGAATATGTGGCTCCAGAGACCGTCTGATTGTTTCAATTTCCGGCATTTCCGGCATAGTTCACCACTCCCACCAAAATTTCTTATCCTACTTGGCTTCTCTTGAGCTATTATTTTGCCTCCGCCCAGTTCTTTCCTGCATTAATATCAATGGTTAATGGCACCTGCAGCTCCGTCGCCTGCTCCATAGACTGTTTTAGCAAAGCCTTAACCTGAGTCAGTTCCTCCCGAGGCACCTCCAGCACCAGTTCATCGTGAACCTGCAGCAGCATACGGCTCTTTAACCCTGCCTGCTGCAAGGCTTTATAGGTGCGAATCATAGCCAGCTTAATAATATCCGCAGCTGTCCCCTGAATAGGCGTATTCATAGCCATCCGCTCTGCCAGGGAACGACGCTGAAAATTCGTACTGCGGATTTCTGGCAAATCACGACGACGACCGAATTTGGTCAGCACATAGCCATTATCATGAGCCTCAGTTACAACCTTGTCAATAAAGGATTTTACCCCCTGACATTTGGCAAAATACTTGTTAATGTATTCCTTGGCCTCCTTGCGAGAAATATGCAAATCCTGAGCCAAGCCAAAATCGCTCATACCATAAATAATGCCAAAATTTACCGCCTTGGCCTTGCGCCTCAGTTCGCTGTCCACATCCTCTACAGCCACTCCGAAAACCTCAGCAGCGGTACGGGCATGAACATCCTCATTGTGACGAAAAGCTCGCAGGAAATTTTCATCCTGAGACATATCCGCCAGCACCCTAAGCTCAATCTGGCTGTAATCAGCGGATACCAGCAAATCATAGCCCTGACCTGGCTCAAACATTTCCCGAATATGGCGCCCTTCCTGCCGACGAACAGGAATATTCTGTAGGTTTGGATCTGAACTGCTTAATCTGCCTGTGGCCGTAGCAGTCTGATTAAAGCTGGTATGTACTCGACCATCCTCTCTATCTATCAAAGGAGCAATACCATCCATATAGGTGGATTTCAGCTTGGTCCACTGGCGATAAGCCAAAATCTTCTCGATAATAGGATGGAGATTATACAGTTCATTCAAGACCTCCACATTGGTGGAATAGCCGGTTTTAGTTTTCTTAATAACAGGCAGTCCCAGCTCCTCAAAGAGAATTACCCCTAGCTGCTTCGGAGAAGAAATATTAAACTGTCGCCCTGCCAAATCATAGATTTCCTGCTCCAAATCAGCAATAATACTGCCGGCCTCTCTGGTTTGGCGAGCCAGACTTTCCCGATTCAAATAGATTCCTGCCTGCTCCATTGCGGCCAGCACCTGTACCAGAGGAAATTCAATCTCCTGATAAAGGGACAACAAATCAAAAAGCATTAGCTTTTTCTGTAGTCTTTCCCCTATCTGGGCCAGTCCATAGCACTGCCAGCCCAGCCTCATAGAGTCAGTCCATGCCTCCTCTGGCTCCTGCACCCCAGCATCATAGCTATGCATCAGCTCCGGCATAGTATATTTGTTGCTGGCAGGATTAATAAGATACCCCATCAAGGATGCATCCCAAATATTACCAGCCAGCTGAATGCCGCTATGATAAAATCCCTTGGCATCACAAATATATTTAGCAATGTCCTCATCGGCCAAAAGCTTCAACACATAATCCCAGCCTGGATTGACTTCCGGCTCCAAATCCCCAAAAAGGGTATCCATGCCGTGAATCTCCTCTTTGCTCATAGGACAATAATAAAGCTGACTACCAATAACTACAGCTGCTGCCACCAGCTTTTTGTGGGGCACTATCCCCTGAAAATCTCCTATAACAAAGGCCTTGCCTGCCTTAACAGCCTGCTGGTACATCTCTCGACCAGTCTCCAAAGCTGTAGCTTCCCGGAGTTGAGGCACAGGTAACAAAGGCTGAGGCTCAGCTTCCTGTTCCTCCCCTGTTCCACCGCCTATAATATCTGACAGCTTGCCTACCTGACGAGCCAGACTCCGCATCTGATATTTCTGATAAAAAGCCGTCAATGCACCCGCCTTGGCATCCAAGGCAAATTCTGCCTCCTGATATTCCACAGGCACATCCAGCTTAATGGCAACCAGCTTTTTAGACAGCACTGCCTGCTGCTGATTATCCCGCAACCGTTCCTGCAAAGCCTTGCCGGAAATCTCCTCAATATGAAGTAGTACCTGCTCCACAGAGCCATAGGCAGCAATCAGCTTCATGGCAGTTTTTGGCCCTACCTTGGGCACACCAGGAATATTATCGGAATTATCCCCCATCAGCCCCTTCAAATCAATAAGCTGAACAGGTGACAATCCCTGATATTCCTCCTGAAATTTGGCCACATCATATAGAACAATATCCGAAATCCCCTTCTTGGTAAATAGCACCGTCAAATCAGGCTTTACCAGCTGCAGGGCATCCCTATCCCCTGTAACCACATAGGCCGACATACCAGCTTCCACAGCCTTGTTAGCCAGAGTACCAATAATATCATCGGCTTCATAGCCAGCCATTTCCACCAAAGGAATATTCCAAGCCTCCGCCATTTCATGCAAAAGAGGCACCTGGCTTCTCAATTCCTCCGGCATAGGCTTTCTTGTTCCCTTGTAATCAGCAAACATATCTGTACGGAAGGTATGCTTTCCCTTGTCAAAGGCAATGACCAGGGCTGCTGGCTGCCAATCTGTCAACAGCTTAAACAGCATATTGGAAAAGCCTACAATAGCATTGGTGTAAACGCCATTTTCCGTTTCTAACAAGGGCAGGGCATAAAAGGCACGATACAGCAAGCTGCTGCCATCAAGAATAAAAAATTTTTTCTTGTTCAAAATAAACCTCCTGCATAAATAAACAAAAACATGATGACAGTACCTACATAGATACTATCATCATGTATTGACACTCAATTACAAAGAACTTAATGGGAAAGAGCTGCCCGTCGCAGCCGCCACTGGCGTACCCGATAAATCACCATTGGCACAATCAAGAAAGGCACTCCCACCAGCAGGCTTTCCCGCAAATCCGGCTCAAAGGCCAGCACCACCAAGCAGAAAACCTGGGCCCATATACCAAATAAGGTTACATAAGGGAAAAATGGTGTCTTGTACTTCAGACTGGCAAAACTGCCATCAGCCACGGACTGCTTGCGGAATCTATACTGGCTCCAGCAGATAGAAATCCAGGCAATGGCTCCTGTAAAGCCTGAAAGAGCCAGCAGATAGGTATATACCGCTTCACTAGCATCAAAGCTGTACAGCAGGATAATAAGCCAGCAGGAAACAATGGAAACCAGCACCGCATTCTTTGGCATACCGTTCTTGTTCAGCTCAGCCAGCTTCTTGGGCGCCATGCCCAAGGTAGCTAGAGAATACATAGCCCGGCTGGTACCATAAAGGCCAGAATTGGAGCAGGACAAGGCTGCTGTCAGCACAACAAAGGCAAAGAGAGCCGCAAACCTGTCCAAACCATAATTGGCCATAGCCACAGCAAAAACACTGTCCTCCAGACCTGCCTTATCCCAAGGCAGAATGGAAATCAAAATAGAAATAGGAATGATATACAGGGCAATAATCCGCCAGGTTACGTTCCGCACTGCCATAGGAATACTTTTCTCAGGATTCTTGCACTCCCCTGCTGCCAAACCGATAATCTCCGTACCCTGAAAATTTACCAGAATAATGGTCATGGTCAAAATAATTGCCCAATAACCGTTAGGTGCAAAGCCAGCGCTGCCTAGGAAAATACTGCTGCCAATATATCCCTGCTGGCCGATAAGGCCCATAATAATCAAAAAACCTACAATACTGAACGCTATTAAGGCCACTATCTTGATAATAGCCAGCCAAAACTCGCTTTCCCCAAATTTGTCCACATGGAACAAATTCACAATGGTTACAAGCAAACCAAAAAGAACAGCCCACCACAATTGGCTTATCTGGGGTAGAAAATTATTCATAATGATGCCTGCGGCAATCATTTCTGAGGGGACATAGGAAACCCATGTCATCCAATAGGTCCAGCCTACACCACAGGCCCAGGTAGGACCGATATATTTTCGGGCATAGGTAACAAAGGAACCTGCTATAGGCTCAGCCACGGCCAGCTCTGCTAAGCAAAGCATAACACATAATACGATTACCCCGCCTAAGAGATATGACAAAATGGCTGCAGGGCCTGCCTTTTCCAATACATATCCGGTTCCTAAAAAATAGCCGCTGCCAATAATTCCTCCTAGAGATATTAGCTGCAAATGGCGATTTTTCAACCCTCTGTTCATTTTTGGCTCGTTCATTGTCCTTGTAACACAACCTTTCCTTGTAGGCATCTACCTGTAGATGTCAACTACTGCACCCTATCAGACGTAGCATTCTGATACAACATTATTCTAATGTATAATACCACTTTTTTCGGGGAAATACTACAAAAATTTTCGCCGAAAACCCTGTTTTTTTAGAGAAAAAAACACCTGAAGAAGCAAAAATATTTTATTTGCCTAATATAGATGTTATAAATTTGAGACGACCCCCCCATAGCTTGCTATGGGGATGAAAGCCGACCTTTTTCTTTTTTACTTGCTTTATACATATATTAGATATATAATCTATGTATAAAGATAAAAGGGAGATTAGATATGTTTACTCTGAAATGCGAATTTTGTGGATATGAACAGAATGTTAAGAAGAAGATAGATAAATACACATATTACGAACTAACTCATTGCAAACATTTATGGTGTCCCTGCAACAAATGTAAAGAACAGCATCCGAGACCTCGAAATTTTACTAATGATGAAGTGATGCACGGCTGGGTATTTGGTGAATGGGACTGCGTATTAAATATAGAAGATGCTACATATGTGTATCCCCATCAGAATTATGGCATATGGAGCAAAATTGTAAATCTCTTGTTAAAGCTAGACAACTAAGAGATTTGGGACTGCAAATTTTACAGTTACAAGGAGAGAATTAAGCCATGGCACGACCAAAATCAAAAAATGTACAAATAAATATTTCTATTCCCTCAGAATGGAAAATTGAACTCGAAAATCTCGCTCGTATCTATTCTGTTGAAGAAGGCGAAACAATTACATTCCTCGATTTAATGCGTAGAGGTATACAGGAGAAATATCAATTAGGAGAGCAAGACAATGAGTTCTGAAAATGAGCAATATCATAGTGCTTCACATTGCAAGTATTTAACTCAATATCATATTATCTGGTGTCCTAAATTTAGATATTCCGTATTGAAAAATGGAGTCGATATAACTCTGAAACAGATATTATCTAATATTTGTGAAAAATATGATTATACAATAAAGGCTTTAGAAGTAATGCCAGACCATATTCATGTATTTGTAGATTGTCCACAAACTGTAGCACCATGTGATATAGCGAGAACACTTAAATCCATAAGTGC
>DAVZJH010000084.1:0-8057 GCA_052272885.1 Anaerovibrio sp.
CCTTGATGATTCGACAACAGCCGGAGGGGCATGACACTTTTGCGTCGGGAGACTCTTGCTTTTGCGCAGCAAAAGTGGCCCTGGTGGCACTTTCTATCATTACGGTCTCCGTGAATTGGCTCAGCGACAAGCGGTATTACTGAGTTAGGATAGACCACCAGACAGGGCCATTAAGTCGTTCAGAGCAAAAGTCGTTATGACCGCAGGCTGTATTTCGAGAATCTTTGACATCCCGAATTATATTTACAACTCTAGGGAGAGAGGCAACTCGACAAATCAGATGGAATAAAACTAATTGATGACAAATAAAACATGAAATAAATAACTTCAAAAATTTTCATTGCATTTTATCTTGAAATAATGTAATATACTTTTGTAATATTTTTCGCCGGCTTTCCTAGTCGGCGTATTCTTTTTTTAACAATAAAGGAGGACTAAAACAATGAATGAGACTTTAGAGAAAATTTTTCATCTAAAGGAACATGGTACCAGTGTCCGTACAGAGATTATCGCTGGTATCACCACATTTATGACCATGGCCTATATTCTGGCCGTCAACCCTAATATCCTTGGCACAACCGGTATGGATGCCGGTGCTGTATTTGCAGCTACCGCCATTGGTGCCTGCATTGGTACCCTGATTATGGCCGCTTTGGCAAATTATCCGTTTGTATTGGCTCCAGGTATGGGCCTCAATGCCTTTTTTGCTTTTACAGTTGTAGGCCAGATGGGGTACTCCTGGCAGGTGGCTTTGGCAGCTGTATTTGTTGAAGGTATTATATTCATTATTTTGTCCCTGACCAAGGTTCGCGAGGCTATTTTCAACTGTATTCCTCCAGCCTTGAAATACGGTGTTACCAGTGGTATTGGTCTGTTTATTGCTTTTATCGGTATGCAGAATGCCAAAATTGTTGTAGATGGTCCTACCTTGGTAGGTCTTTATCCATTTAGAGCAGCTTTGCTGGATGGCTCCTTCTACACTGTAGGTATTGGCGCTTTCCTAGCTCTTATGGGTACCTTGCTGACAGCCATTCTCATGGCTAAAAAGGTTCCCGGCGGCATTCTCTGGGGTATTCTGATTACCTGGGTTGCTGGCATTTTTTGCGAAATAACTGGTATCTATATTCCAGATCCAGCCCAGGGCATGTTCTCTGTAATGCCTGATTTTTCTCATGGCATTACTATTCCAAGTCTGGCACCAACCTTTATGCAGCTGGATTTCAGTGCCATTGCTACACTGAACTTCTTGACCATTATGCTGACCTTCATGTTTGTAGATCTATTTGATACTCTGGGAACTCTCATTGGCGTAGCTTCCAAGGCCGATATGTTGGATAAGCAGGGACGTCTGCCAAATATCAAAGGTGCCTTGATGGCAGATTCCATTGCAACCACTGCTGGTGCTATTCTGGGTACCTCCACTGTAACTACCTTTGTAGAAAGCTCTGCCGGTGTAGGTGCAGGCGGTCGTACTGGTCTTACTGCTGTTGTCAGCGCCATTCTCTTTGCTTTGAGCTTGCTGTTGGCACCTATCTTCCTGGCTATTCCAGCCTTTGCTACGGCTCCTGCTTTGATTGTGGTAGGTTTCCTGATGGTAAGCAGCCTGATGCGCATTGACTTTGACGATTTGACTGAGGCTGTGCCTGCTTATATTGCTACTATTGCTATGCCGTTTATGTACTCCATTTCTGAGGGTATTTCCATGGGTGTTATCTCCTATGTAATTATCAATATCTGCACTGGCTCAGTGTCTAAAAAGCAGATTAGTCCAGTGGTATATATTCTGGCTGTAATCTTTATTTTGAAGTATATTTTCGTATAAAATTTTATTGACATTGTGTTGGTGAAATGGTAAAATATGTCAATGTGAGTGCACTATAAGTGTACTTTCCCCAACCGCACAGTGAGGTTAATAAAGGGATTTTCCCTACCGTAATTGGCGAGTACTAATATAGGGAGGTGTAGAGGAATGTACGCAATTATTCAGACTGGTGGCAAGCAGTACAAGGTAGCTGAGGGCGATGTTGTTACTGTTGAGAAGCTGGAGGCTGCTGAGGGCGACGTTGTTACTTTTGATCAGGTTCTGACTGTAGTAAAGGACAGCGAGGTTGTAGTAGGCAAGCCTGTAGTTGATGGTGCCAAGGTTACCGCTAAGGTAGAGGCTCAGGGCAAGGACAAGAAGATTTTGGTCTTCAAGTACAAGGCTAAGTCCAACTATCGTAAGCGTCAGGGTCATCGTCAGCCTTTCACTAAGGTTGTTATCGAGAAGATCGAAGCTTAATGATTGAGATAAAGGTTTATCGCAATTCCCAGGGAAGAATATCTGGCTATGATGTCCGTGGTCATCACGGCGAATATGGCAGTGATATTGTTTGTGCCGGGATATCCACATTAGCACAAACCGCTCTTAAGGGCGTAGGGCAGCACCTGCATCGCGAAGTTGATTATAAAGTAGCGAGTGGTGACTTGCATGCAAGGCTCAAAGGCGTTCCCGATGAATTAACTGATGCAATTTTAGAGACAATGCTCATTGGTTTCTATGATATTCAAGAGTATGATCCAGAGGAAATATGTATTTCAGTGGTACAGGAGGTGTAACCCTGATGTTTAAGTTTGATTTGCAGCTGTTTGCGCATAAGAAAGGTGTATCCAGCACCCGTAACGGCCGTGATTCTGAGGCAAAGCGCCTTGGCGTCAAGGAGCAGGCTGGTACAGTTGTAACTGCAGGCAGCATCATTGTTCGTCAGCGTGGAACTCATTTCCATCCTGGTAATGGTGTAGGCATCGGCAAGGATGATACCATCTATGCCAAGATTGCTGGCCGCGTTGCTTTCGAGCGCAAGGGACGTTACAACCGTCAGGTTAGCGTTTATGCAGTAGAAGAAGCTGCTATGTAATTGCAGAGAGATACCTGCGCCTGAATGGGTGCAGGTATTTTTTTCTTTATGGTGATGTATAAAAAGCTGGCATTGGGTACAATACCAGCTTTTTATACATCATATGGATTCAGATATTGAATTAGAGCTGGCGGGTCTGTATAGATATAGACATTGCTTTTATGACGATAGATATTCAGAAATAAAAATAAGGAGGCAGGTATGCAGTTTATTGATAGAATTACCATCAAGGTGACAGCAGGTACTGGTGGACATGGCAAGTCCGCCTTCCGCAGAGAAAAATTTGTAGCCAAGGGCGGCCCCTCTGGTGGTGACGGTGGCCGTGGCGGTGATATTGTTTTTCGGGTAGATAACAATATGAATACCCTGTTGGATTTTCGCTTCCATCGCAAGTTTGTAGCCAAGAATGGCGAAAATGGAGATATTAAGAATCAGTATGGCCATAATGCGCCACCATGTATCGTAAAGGTACCACAGGGAACCTTGGTTAAGGATGCAGATACTGGTGAGACTCTGGCTGATTTGACAGAGTTGGGCCAGGAGGCTGTTATTGCCAAGGGGGGCCGTGGTGGCCGGGGCAATGCTAAATTTGCCAATAGTGCCAATAGAGCACCAACCTTTGCCGAATTAGGTGAGCCAGGAGAGGTAAGAAACCTTTTGCTGGAGCTGAAGCTGTTGGCAGATGT
Organism: Anaerovibrio sp.; assembly: GCA_052272885.1. Taxonomy (GTDB): domain Bacteria; phylum Bacillota; class Negativicutes; order Selenomonadales; family Selenomonadaceae; genus Anaerovibrio. The sequence goes on from DAVZJH010000084.1 coordinate 3,584, forward strand.
AGGGTTGGTAGGCTATCCAAGTGTAGGGAAATCCAGTCTGGTATCCAAGGTTTCTGCTGCCCGCCCAGAAATTGCAGAATATCATTTTACCACTATTACCCCTGTATTAGGTGTGGTGAATGTAGGTGAGCTGGGAGACGAAAAGACCTTTGTTATGGCAGATATTCCAGGTCTTATTGATGGTGCCTCTGAGGGCGTAGGCCTTGGTCATGATTTCCTCCGCCATGTGGAGAGAACCAAGGTTATTGTGCACATCGTAGATGCCTCTGGTATTGAGGGCAGAGATCCGGTGGAGGATTACTACAAGATTAACAAGGAATTGAAGCTGTACAGTGAGCGGATTTCCCGCAGACCTCAGATTTTGGCAGCTAACAAAATGGATTTGCCAGGAGCAGAGGAGAATCTGGTGCGCTTGAAGGAGCTGGCAGAAAAGGAAGGTATTCAGATATTCCCAATTTGTGCAGCTACTGGTCAGGGACTGAGAGAGCTGATTAATGCTGTAGCCAAGGCTCTGGACGAGTACGTTGAGGAACCCGAGATTGAAGAGGGCGAAAAGGTTTATGAGGCTCAGGAGGAGGATCCAGACAAGGTAAATATTACTCGGGATATGTCTGGTGACTTTGTGGTTAGCGGTAAGTCTTTGGACAAGCTGGTGGCTATGACCAACTTCGGTAATGATGAGGCTGTCCGCCGCTTCCAGTATATCTGGCGTATCAAGGGCATTGATAAGAAACTGCAGGAGAAGGGTATCAAGGAAGGAGATACCGTTCACATCGGCGATATGGAATTTGAGTATAGAGAGTAAAGTTTTGTTTTTACGGATTATTATGGAGGATACAATTTGATAAAGAATACATTAACTGGCAAGCAGAAACGCTTCCTGCGTTCTATGGGCATGACTATGGATCCCATTGTCAATATTGGCAAGGAGGGGGTTACTCCTACTGTGGTTACCGCAGCTCAGGAGGCTATTAAGAAACGGGAGCTGATTAAGGTAAGAGTTTTGCAGAACTGCTTTGAGGAACCTAGAGATGCTATTGAAACTCTGGCTGATCGCAGCAATGCCAATCTGGTACAGGTAATTGGCCGTAACGGCTTGCTTTTCCGTCGGAATTTTGACAAGCCAAAAATTGAATTGCCAAAATAAGGTTTATATAGAATCCAATTTTGTACATAAATAAACAACCCTGGAAAGGATGATTTTGTCATGGATATTAGAAAGCAGATAGGTAATGCCCAACGTATAGTTGTCAAGGTGGGAACTAGCACTCTGCTTCACCCCAATGGCAAAATCAACCTTTATCGTATTGAGCATTTGGTGCGTGAATTGGCAGATTTGGCCAGCCAAGGCCGGGAGGTTATACTGGTTACCTCTGGTGCCATTGGGGTAGGAATGTTGCGTATGGGTTTGTCCCAGCGTCCAGACAGCCCTCAGGAGAAGCAGGCTTTGGCAGCAGTAGGCCAGGTACAGCTGATGCATCTTTACGACAAATTCTTTACGGAATATGGTCAGGTAGTAGGCCAGGTTCTGCTGACCAAGGAGAATTTTGCTAACCACGATCAGTATATCAATGGCCGTAACACTATTTTGACCATGCTGAAAAATAATGTTCTGCCAGTTATCAATGAAAATGATGCTGTTACCATTGCCGAGGTAAAGATTGGCGATAATGATACTCTATCAGCCACTGTAGCAGCCATGGTGGATGCAGATGTATTGATTATTCTGTCTGATATTGACGGGGTATATGATGCCAATCCACAAACACACCCAGAGGCCAAGCTGCTTCATGAGATTCCGGAAATTACTCAGGCTGTGGAACAGCTGGCAGGCGGAGCAGGCTCTAATGTAGGAACTGGAGGCATGGCCACCAAGATAGAGGCAGCCAAGATTGCTGTAGCCAGCGGTGTAACCATGTTTATAGCCTCTGGCAGTGAAAACGGTATTTTGCGGGCAATTTTGCAGGGTGAGGAAATAGGTACGGTGTTCCCACCAAGACCAGCTCATTTGCGGGCTCGTAAGGGATGGCTGGCCTTTGGACGACGTATTTCTGGTGTGCTTTTTGTGGATGAAGGCTGTGTCAAGGCCCTAAAGGCTGGTTCCAGCCTGTTGGCAGCAGGTATTACAGCTACTGAGGGCAATTATACTGCTGGCAGTACCGTGCGAGTGTTGACTAATGATTATCAGGAAATAGCTCGGGGTACCATTAATTATGCTGCGGAAACTATAGAAAAAATCAAGGGCAGAAAAACCTCCGATTTTGCAGGACTGATTCAGGGAGAAATCCATGATGAGGTTATTCATAGAGATAATATGGTATTGATGATTTGATAGATTGCTGTAGGAGGGATTTTAGATGGATTTACAGGAAATGATTTTAGCCAAGGCTGGTGCTGCCAAGGAGGCTGCCCAGTCCATGAATATGCTTTCTACTGTGGTAAAGAATGAGGCCTTGCTGGCTATGGCTCACGCCTTGGAGCACCGTTGTGAGGCGATTTTGGAGGCCAATCAGCAGGATTTGGAACAGGCTCGCCACAAGGGAGTTAAGCGTTCCTATCTGGATAGATTAATGCTGGATGAAAGCAGAATCAAAGGAATGGCTGATGGCCTCAGACAGGCTGCAGCTCTGCCAGATCCTATTGGAGAAGGTGATTATTCCACTATTCGTCCCAATGGTCTGGAAATCCGTCGGGTACGGGTTCCTTTAGGTGTGGTAGGCATGATTTATGAGGCCAGACCAAATGTAACAGCAGATGCTATTGGCTTGTGTCTGAAATCTGGCAACAGTGTTCTCCTTCGGGGAGGTTCTGAGGCATTGCTGTCCAACCAGGCTATTGCAGCAATTATGTCAGAGGCGGCTTATCATGCAGGTATTCCAGAGGGAGCTATCCAACTGATTGATACTACAGACCGGGAAGCGGTAAATATTATGCTGCGGTTAAAGGAATATTTGGATGTAATTATTCCTCGTGGTGGAGCCGGCCTTATTAAGACTGTAGTAGAAAACAGCATTGTACCTGTTATTGAAACTGGCACCGGTGTGTGTCATACCTTTGTAGATGCTACAGCTGATTTGTCTATGGCCTTGAATATAGCTATTAATGCCAAGACCTCCCGCCCTTCTGTATGCAATGCCATGGAAACCTTGCTGGTTCATGAGCAGGTGGCAGGAGAGTTTTTGCCTGTACTGCAGGAAGCTATGGCAGCCAAGAACTGTGAACTGCGGGGCTGTCCAAAATGCCGGGCTATTCTGCCTGATATGGTGGAGGCGGTACCAGAGGATTGGAGCACAGAATATGGCGATTTGATTCTCTCCGTCAAGGTGGTTTCTGATATTCAGGAGGCTATTGCTCATATCAACAAATATAATACTGGTCACTCTGAGGCCATTATTACGGAAAGCCTTCATAATGCCAGATTGTTCCAGCGTTGTGTGGATGCATCGGCAGTATATGTAAATGCTTCTACCAGATTTTCTGATGGTTGTGAATTTGGCTTTGGGGCGGAAATCGGCATTAGCACCCAGAAGCTTCACGCTAGAGGGCCTATGGGTTTGCTAGCCTTAACCAGTACCAAATATCTGGTGGTAGGCGATGGACAGATTCGCTAAGTTAAGGGCTTATCTCAGAACTCTAAGGCAGTATACTTGCAATGCCAAGGGGCGTCACGATATACTTGATTATGGCAGAGCGTTATTTTGCATATTGCTGACAGTGTTTGTTTTGTGGAAGCTATTGGGCTTTTGAAGGGAATATTGTTGCTGGAGGCTGACCTATTCTGAGGCTATGGCCTTGGACAGGCCGTTATATATAGGCAAAGGGGAGTTGACAATGGGGAAAAAAAGAGTTGGTATCTTTGGTGGTACCTTTGATCCCATTCATATGGGGCATCTTATTGTGGCAGAAACCATTATGGATGAATTTCATTTGGACAAGGTGGTTTTTATTCCTGCTGCAGTGCCTCCCCACAAATTGGACAGGCAAATCTCTCCTGCCAAGCATCGCTATATGATGACCATGCTGGCCATCTGCTCCAATCCCCGCTTTCAGGTATCCGATATGGAGATGCACCGGCAGGGGCCATCCTATAGCCGGGATACTCTGGCTCAGCTGATAGAGGAGCATGGCAGCGATACAGAATTTTATTTTATTGTAGGGGCAGATTCCGTGGAGAATCTCCATACCTGGAATCGTATTGACGAATTATTAACCATGTGCCATTTTATTGGGGCATCCCGACCAGGCTGTATGCCTGATATGGAGAAAATTGCTCAACGCTTTGGGCCTTTGGTAGAGAAAATTCATTGTTTGGAAACTCCGGAGCTGGAAATTTCTTCAACAGAAATTCGCCATAGAGTAGCCCAAAAAAAAACAATACGCTATATTGTGCCTGATGCGATGGAACAATATATTTATAAAGAAAAATTATATTTGGATATGGTATAATAAAGAGGGTTGTGGCTATGAACTATGA
>DAVZJH010000085.1:0-7819 GCA_052272885.1 Anaerovibrio sp.
TTATTGGCATTGCAGGTAAAGCCGCCCCCAAAGGCTGCTGCTGCCCCCGCCAAAACTCTGGCACTGCGATCTCTAGCCTGAATATTCTCTGCCACAAAGGAGGACACCCGTAAGTTAAACTTACTGCCATCCTTTAGGAAAGTAACAGGGATATGTTCCAGCTGGTCTATGGTATGATCCACTGATTCCTGAATAGGCATAATGGTGTAATTACAGCCTAGGTTTACCGCCAGCTCTTGCGCCAATCCCTTGGTGGTTGCAGAATTATAAACACTTGGCATATTAACCAACAGAACCTTTTCCGGCCCCAGAATATGAGTGTATAAGGCCGCAGCCACAGCTGAATCTATACCGCCGGAGATACCAATAACCACCTTGTCCATATGGATATCCGCCAAGAACTCCTTAACCGCATATTCAATAGCAGTAAAAATATGGGCAATATCTGGCTGTTTTTCCCGCTGGAACTTCTGCATGGTCTGAATTTTATCCAATTCATAAATCCCCATACCCTGCTGATATTTAGGCAGACAGTCCACCATTAGCCCTTGACCATTATACAAGGTACTAGAGCCATCAAAGGTGTATACAGTCTTGCCATTGTTCTGAAGCCCCACATTATTTACATAAAACAAAGGTACACCGGCTGCCTTGGCCTGCTTGCCAAAAACCCGATGCCGCTTTCCGTTTTTACCCAAAGTATACGGAGAAGCAGAAATATTTACCAGCATATCTACTCCCTGACGGGTTAATATTTCCACTGGTGCCAGATTGTAATCCTCACTCCAGCCATCCTCACACAGAAAACCACCAATATTATAATCCTGTCCTTTAATAGTCAAGGGTACTGTACCTATAAGCTTGGCCACCTGAGTGCCCATTTCCTCTGCCAACTGTTTCAGGCCAAAAAAATATCTAGTATCATCAAACTCACGATAGTTTGGCATCAGGGTTTTTATGACATATGGATAAGGCATATTCCTTGGCTGAACCAATTTGCCCTGCCATGCCGTAAATAGGGCATTGTACTTCCGTACTCGGCCGTCACAATTCTTTTTCTCCCAATCCACAGCCACATTGCCAAAAATAATAGCAATATCCTGAGAGGCATTGATTATATCCTGACCACATTCCTCACAATCCTTCAAGAAAGCATATTGCTCCCAGGTATCCCCTAAAAGATAGCCTGGCACAGCCATCTCTGGAAAGATAATCAAATCTGCCCCTTGTTCCTTGGCCTGAACAATCATGGTTAACATATTTTCTGTATTTTCTGATGGATGTCCCGGCTGAACCTTCAGCTGAGCTGTAACAATCTTCAACATCTGCAGCACCTCTTAATTAAATTTACACTGAAACATTATACCAGCATTTGATTTTTTAGACAAAAAAATCTGCCCGCTAAAGCTCATCCCCAGGGACTAACTCTAACAGGCAGCCTTATCTTTATTCTTTTAGAGACTTGTAATAGAGGCGACAATGACAAAAGCCTTCAAACTCCGGATCTGCAATCTGATCCCGAAACTCCTTACACATACATTTATTGTCCTCTATACGGGCAATTCTGCAAGGGCAATATCCATCCTTTTTGGCCAGACCATCCTTAATAGTCTTTACCACCTTGGCATCAGGGTTAAGTAGGATTTTCATATGAACCACCTCCTATTTACTTTTATTTATACTTCCATGATAATAGGCAAAATCATTGGACGACGGCGGGTACGCTCGAAAATAAAACGGCCCAAAGCATCACGCATAGCGGATTTCAGAGCAGCCCATTCGGTAATCCCCTCTTCCTCACAGTGACAGAGTGCTTCCTCTACTCGGATTTTTACATTCTCCATCAGTTCCTCAGACTCACGCACATAAACGAAGCCTCGGGATACAATGTCCGGCCCTGCTACTACAGTGCCAGTGCCCTTATCCATAGTTACTACTATAATGATAATACCATCCTGAGATAGCTGACGGCGATCCCGCAGGACAATATTACCTACATCGCCTACGCCTAAGCCATCAACCAACACGCGGCCAGAGGTTACACGTCCAGCCACATAGCCCTTGTCTCTAGTAAATTCCAGAATCTGGCCATTTTCACCAATAAAGATATGATCCTTTGGCATGCCCAGTTCAGCTGCCAGCTTGGCATGCTTCACCAGATGACGATACTCACCATGAACAGGAATAAAGAATCTTGGCTGTACCAGATTGTGCATCAGCTTCAATTCTTCCTGACTAGCATGACCTGATACGTGAATACCATTCTCCCGGCCATATACTACATTAGCTCCCAGCTTCAGCAAATTGTCAATAGTACGGGAAACCAGCTTTTCATTGCCCGGAATTGGCGTAGCAGAAATAATAACTGTATCTCCTGGCACTATGCCAACCTTGCGATGGTCAGACTGAGACATACGAGTCAGAGCTGACATTGGCTCTCCCTGACTGCCTGTAGTAATAATAACCACCTGATCCATAGGATAGTTGCCGATATTGTCAATATCTATCAGTGTTCCCTCTGGAGCATCAATATAGCCCAGATCCAGAGAAATATTCACTACATTTACCATGCTACGGCCCAGCACAGCCACCTTTCTCTTGTATCGTACCGCAGTGTTGATAATCTGCTGAATACGATGAACATTAGATGAGAAAGTAGCCACAATAATACGGGAACGGGCACCATGAAAGGCCTTATCAAAGGCTGCACCAACAGTGCTTTCACTTGGAGTATGTCCCGCTCTCTCTGCATTGGTGCTGTCTGCCATCATCAGCAGAACACCCTTCTTGCCCAGCTCAGAGAAACGGCGGAAATCCGTCATCTTGCCGTCAATAGGGGTATAGTCCAGCTTAAAGTCGCCCGTATGAACAATGGTGCCCATAGGAGTATTAATAGCCAAGCCTACAGCATCAGGAATACTATGGTTCACGCGAATAAAGTTTACATGGAAACAACCTGCTCTAATGGTATCTCCCTGCATTACAGTCCGTAAATTGCTGGAATCTACACCATTTTCCCGCAGTCGTCCCTCCAAAATCCCCAAAGTAAGACGAGTACCATAGACAGGTACGTTAATTTGCTTCAGTACATAGGGCAGTGCACCAATATGATCCTCATGTCCGTGAGTCAGCACAATAGCCCGAATCTTGTCCCGATTTTCCACCAGATAGGAAATATCAGGAATAACCAGATCAATACCCAGCATCTCCTCATCTGGGAACATCAAGCCAGCATCGATAAGCAGTATTTCATCTCCGTACCGCACTACAGTCATGTTCTTACCGATTTCGCCTAAGCCACCCAGAGGGATAATTTGTAATTTTTGTTTTTCTCTTGCCAAAAATCACACCTCCATATTTATATAAAATTTTTATTATAACCTTTTTAACCATGCAGCTCATGGTATGCAAAACATTTTTCTCTAAGTCAAACCGTCCAATTATCCAAATTCGCAAAAAATGCACAACAAAATACAGTGTGTACACCGACCACCCATTTTCTGTCTGCTATTTTACCTAACAGAAAACTCCTCAGTGGCCGCCACACTTAGCACAAAAACTCCTTTAAAAATTGATCCGTTCTGCTCATTACATATAATTATAACATATATAACGGGCAAATGTAAACAAATTTACCATTCATCAAAATGAACTCTGTCGCTTTCATAGAGATCCCGTTCCTCATTATCTGGCTCCTTGGCATAGCCTAGAGCCAAAATGGAATGAGGCACAATATTCTCCGGCAAAGCCATCAGTTCCTTGACCTCCTGCACTCTATCCTCACAAGGCCAACACCCCAGCCATACACTGCCAATGCCCAAATCCTGAGCAGCTAATACCATATTCTGGGTAGCAATAGAGGCATCAATAACCCAATACTCCGGAGCATCCGGCAAAGCCCGCTCCAAATCACCGCATACCAAAATACCCAAAGCAGCTCCTCTAAGGGGTGCTGCATAAAGACCATTGGCTACAGACAGCTTCCCCAGCAGCTCCTTGTTCCGAATAACCACAAAGGACCACATTCTCTTATTCATACAGCTAGGACCGCTCATGCCCGCTGTAAGAATCTTCTTAATATCCTCAAAGGTAATCCCCTCATCAGTAAACTCTCTTACACTTTTTCTTGTAGCCATTGCCTTTAATGTTTCCATATTCTTTACCTCTATTCAACACATAATAACCAACTTATTCCACTATCAAATATTGTTATAACCCTTTTGTAGGTAGAATTTCTTAGGATTAATAATTCAACACATTCTTCATACATCTTAATTATAGCTTTTGGGAGCAAATATGTCCACAATGCAACAGCGTTTTCATATCATAACGCAAACGCAGCAAAATAACAATGGCACTGACTAGCACCCCTGCATCGAGGCTCAGCCAATAAGAATACATACCTAAATTGAAACCATAGTCCAAAACATAGCCCACCGGCAGACAAATAAGCCAATAAGCGATTCCAGAAGCAATCAGTGTAGCATTGACATCCTTCATGCCGCGGGTAATCCCCTGACAAGGTGCACTTAGCATATCCCCCATCTGCCATATGCAGGCCAACAAAATAAGCTGAGCCACTAGTTCTGTAACCAGCACATCATTTGAATACAGCGCAGCAATCTGATGACACGTAAAGATTTCAATTATGATATACATAATTCCCATAGTACAGCTCATTTCAAGGCAAATCCTAATATAATCCCTAACCGCCCGATAATTTTTACTGCCATATTCATAACCGATAAGAATAGTGGCCGCCATGGAAAATCCCATAGGAATCATATAAATCAATGTGGAAAAATTTACCGCCGCCTGATGGGCAGCCAATGCCATTGTGCCAAATTTTGCCACCAAAAATGCTGTAATAGAGAACACACTTGTTTCTAGCATAATAGACAATCCCAAAGGTATACCCACACGCAGATATTCCAGATAGGAAATTGGCTTAGAATTATTTAATCTATTTACCTGCTCAGCTGCGTTTTCTGATATTTCACCTCTGGAAGTCCCAATAGCAAAAATTCCATACTCCTTAAACGGAGAACGCCGACAGATATTATACATATACATAAAGAAAATCAACCAATACGTAGCTGATGTAGTAATACCAGCTCCGGCTCCACCAAACTCAGGCACACCAAAAGCACCAAAAATAAAACAATAATTCAAAACCGCATTAATCGGCAGAGCAAGTAAAAAGATTTTCATGCTGAGTGTTGTGTGTCCCAGAGTATCTACAAAGGAGCGCAAAAGCACACTGGCGAAAATAGCCGGTATACCAAAGGCTATAGCAAGCAAATATCCTATAGCAACATCATACACCTTCGTCTCAAGTCCCATATTGCCCAGAATCAACGGCACCAGGACAGTACCAGCCATTAGCAAAACAACATCAAAGGCCAAACCAAGACAGAGTCCTTTGCGGACTACAGCCGTCACTTCTGTCTTGCCCCCCTTCCCCAGCAAATTGGCAATCAAAGGCATGGCTGCCATTAAAATCCCTGAAATGCTGGTTAGGACAATCATCCAGATATTACTGCCAGCTGCTACACCAGCCAAATCCACTGCACTATACTTGCCTGACATAGCCGTATCAAAAAAATTCATCCCTACAATTGCCGCCTGCGAAGTAATAATCGGCAGCATCAAAGCAAGCAATCTCCGAATCATCGGCCTGCTTCTTTGCTTAAAAATCAACATAATATCTCCTAAATTTTATCTCCTTACAATCCTTTTCAAAAAAATATTAAATGCCCGATTCATTTATGACTGTTTATGCTGTTATGGTGCAGCAATTGCTGCGATTTCTTCTTCTGTATAACGGCCGGATTTCTTCACAGCTGCTAATGTGGTCAACCCATCTTTAATGGCATTTCTAATAGCTTCAATCTTGCCTTCAGCTTTGCCTTCTCTCCATTTTTTATCCATTTCTAATGCTAAAGTCATATAATCCCGCCTCCATTCATCACAATGTTTTACAGTATAAACCTCATTGTCAATTTCTTGCACAAGAGCATCCTCTGGCTTTTTACCGTCAACATAGTCTAGAAATATCTTCAATGGCTTAGAAACATCATCAGTCTCACCTTTTGAAAAATAAAATTATCCTGAATTTTAAGTTCGTCATATGGTTTGATATACATTGACTCACCTCATCTCCTATGGTGATTTGATTATACCATAAACCAAGCAAAATATCGACATTTAACCATTAGAGGTAATCCGCTACACCTCTCGAAATAGGTCTGGCAAAATCCTCCTGCTGCGCTGTTGCAATGAATGAAAATAAAAGGGGTGCAGTTCAAAGCAGGCGACAACTTTATTTATACAACATCACACTCAACCCGCATTATTGCTAACCTTATGCAGGTTTTCTGCATAAAGCGCATATTAGGGCTTCAAATATGACAATAAAAAATTTTGAAAATATTTTTGTGTTTATTTATTGGACTTTTGTATTTCATTGCAGAACTTTCTATTTTTTAGTCGTAACTGCATTAGATTTTATATCATTTGTGTGCATAGAAGGTACATATTTGCATTACATATAGACTTTTATCGCAGCATATTTATTCACCTATATACCAAGACCGCAGTGCCTGAGCATGCCACTTGTAAACTTGATAAAACTAATATATACTATGTTTAACTAAAGCAACATTCAGTATTCAATTCTAAGGAAACCTGAAGAGAGCAATAGCTACCTCTCAAAAAATGCAATCATAAAGTAAGGTGATTCCATAACTCTATGCTAGATTACACTTTCAAACACTTCTTACATTTCGCGAAAATAAATATAGGGACAAGGTGAAAAAACAATGGATAATTTTTCAAGAAAAAGGCGTTATCCCATTAATTCATTTATCTTTAGGGTAACTATTCATTATAATGACTATTTCCCAAAGGACAAGTTTTTATCGTATGTAGAAAACGAAGATCTCATTAATTCCTGCATAGAATGCAGTGATACTTGCCAGTACTATCTGGATATTACGCTACCTTACGAATACAAGTATAAATATCTTCAGGAAGACATAACAAGTATTTTTCCCAGCCTGCTCCATATCAACACTGGAGTCATTAGCTATGAGCTGTGCAGGCCCAAAGAGATAGACCAGTAGAAGATAATTCTACTAACTCTATGTAAATAACAACTTTCAATCTATATAGCATAAAAACACCAACATATACCATCAAACAATGCAGTACCCCCATAGGATTAGATTTTAGGTCTAACTTTAAGTGGTCACTACATAAAGATGATATATGTTGGTGTTTTCTTTACAACGGAAACTTTATCTATACCATATCAATATTAATTCCTTGAGAGCATAGTAATAACTTTATTTATACAATATCAGTGCTTAATCCTGATAAATCTCTTTTGCCATCCGAAACGCCGCCCATGCCTTCGGCCATCCTGCGTAAAAAGCAGCATGGGTCAGAATTTCTGCCATTTCCTCTTTGGTGACTCCGTTCTTTTTTGCTTCTCCGATATGGAATTGAAGCGAACTGTCAAGCACGCCGCTTGCCATAAGCGCCGTTACCGTGACAATGCTCCTGTCTCTTGCAGGCAGCTTATCCTCCCGTGACCAGACTTCTCCAAACAGCACATCGTCATTCAGTTCCGCAAATTTGGGTGCAAAATCACCCAGGGTATCTTTGCCCGCCGTTACCTTTTTCATAGTCTGTCTCCTCATTTTAATTTGCCATATTCTTCTTCATCCACCGCTTCCAGCCATTCGTTGGAGCTTCCCTCTACCGGAACCTCTACCGCCAGATGGGAAAACCAACTGTCAGGAGCGGCACCGTGCCA
>DAVZJH010000086.1:0-7777 GCA_052272885.1 Anaerovibrio sp.
TTTTTTTGCAAAAATGTATAAAAAAAAGGGACACTGCCCCAAAAACAGTCTCCCTTTTTGTGCAGTATTAATTTATCAATGTTCCAGATTAGGCACGCTCAATGTAGTTGCCGGTACGAGTATCAATTCTCAGTACATCGCCCTCGTTGATGAACAGAGGAACGCGTACTGCATAGCCAGTCTCCAAGGTAGCCATCTTGGTAGCACCAGTAGCAGTGTTGCCCTTAACACCTGGCTCACACTCGGTAACAGTCAGATCTACAGAGTTTGGCAGGGTAATACCGATAACACGACCCTTGAAGGACTGAATAGCAACTTCCATATTCTCCTTCAGGTAGTTCAATGCATCACCCAGCTGCTCCTTGTTCAGCTCAGTCTGCTCATAAGTCTCATTATCCATGAAAGTGTACATGCCATCAGCCTCATAGAGGAATGCCATGCGGGCAGTCTCCAGATGAGCAGCAGGCATCTTCTCGTTAGGGTTGAAGGTACGCTCTACTACAGCGCCAGTCTCAACATTCTTAATCTTGGTACGAACGAAAGCTGCACCCTTACCTGGCTTTACGTGCTGGAATTCAACGACCTGCCAAACGCCACCATCAATCTCAATAGTCAGGCCAGTGCGGAAATCGGTACTTGTAATCATAAATAAAAACCTCCAAAAAATAATTTACAATTTAATTTCTATGCATCAAATACATAGTTCAATTAATTCCTTATTGCTATGAGTAAGAATCTCACAGCCATCCGGGGTAACAGCAACTGTATCCTCAATGCGGACACCACCCCAATCAGGAATATAGATGCCAGGCTCAACTGTAACCAGCATATTTTCTTCCAACGCTTCACAGGTACTAGCTGGTGAAAGTCTTGGCTCCTCATGTATCTCCAGACCAACACTGTGACCCAGACCATGACCAAAATACTTATCATAGCCAGCCTCCCTGAACAGCTGACGAACTGCAGCGTCTACAGACTTGCCAGATGCTCCGGGCTTTACCAGGCTTACACCTAGCTTTTGTCCCTGCAGAACCAGATTGTATATTTTTCTCTGTTTTTCATCAGGAGAACCTACACAAATGGTACGAGTCATATCAGAATGATAGCCCCTATATACAGCACCATAGTCCATTGTAACAAATTCTCCAAGATTTATCAACTTTTCTGTAGCAGTTCCGTGAGGGAGACTGCCTCTTTTGCCAGAAGCTACAATGGTGGTAAAGGATGGGCACTGGGAGCCCTTGGCTCTCATTACATTCTCCAGGGCTGCTGCCACATCATTTTCACTAATACCTGGCCGGATATAGGTAAGGATATAATCAAAGGCTTCATCCCCTATGGACATAGCCTTGCGAATGCAAGCCAGCTCCTCAGCAGACTTTATCTGGCGCAGAGAATCCAGACTGACAGAGGTAGTAAAATCCGCATCATGCAAAAGCTGGGCGATTTTGCCATGCCAATCAAAGCACAGATTACTGCCCTCAAAACCAACCTTTTGCAAGCCCTCCTCGTTTATCAGCTGGCCTACCCGCCGCAGCAAGCCCTTTTCCTGCTTGCGAATCTGAAAATCCGGTGCTTCCTTTTCAGCCTGCTCAATATAACGAAAATCTGTTACCAGCTGAGCACTATTCATGCTGATAACCAACATGGAATCATCCCCGGTGAAACCGCTAAAATAATGGAGATTTTCCAGCTTGCTGATAACAACTCCATCCAAGCCTCTGTCCCGCAAAAATTCTCTCAGGTGATTCAAACGATTTTTATACATATCCATAGCATTTACCTCTGTGCCTTGATTTTCTTCATAGCCACATACATAGCTGCACTATAGCTGTCTGTACCAAAACCCAAAATCTGCCCCATAACCACAGGCGCAATTACAGATTTGTGGCGGAAATCCTCCCGGGTATGTACATTGGAAATATGCACCTCGATAACTGGTACATTAACAGAAGCAATGGCATCCCGCAGGGCAATACTGTAATGGGTAAAGGCTCCCGCATTGAGAATAATAAAATCCACTCCCTTGGCCGGGGCCTGCTGAATCATATCTATCAGACCGCCCTCATAGTTGGACTGATAAAATTCTGTCTCCACTCCCTGCTCTGCCGCCTGCTGAGCCAGCATTTCGTTAATATCCTGCAAAGTCGTACTGCCATAAATCTCTGGTTCTCTGGTACCCAGCATATTCAGATTTGGACCATGCATTACCAGTATTTTGCTCATTTTCACTACTTCCTTCCTGTATTAACAGACTATGCCTGCATAGCCTGCCAGCCTTAGATTCAATTGGCGCCAATCAACTGTAAAAATTCAGCCTCGTCAATTATGGTAATTCCCAGTTCCTGAGCCTTTACCAGTTTACTGCCTGCAGCCTCTCCAGCCAGAACATAATCTGTCTTTTTGGATACAGAGCCTGCCGCCTTGCCACCATGAGCCTCAATCAGATTCTTGGCATCATTACGGCTAAGAGTTGGCAATGTACCAGTTACCACCACTGTTTTTCCTGCCAGAACATCATCCACAATACCAGTATCCTGCAGCTCCATATTAACCCCATATTCCTTCAACCTTCTAAGAATATCCCCATTCACATCATCCCGGAAATATTCATAAATAGCCTGACTGCCAATACTGCCAATATCCCGCACCTGCTGAATACTTTCCACATCAGCCTCTGCCAAGGCATCTATAGAGCCATAGTGAAGCATCAGCTCTCTAGCGGCTGCCTTGCCTATGCCGGCAATACCCAAGCCAGTTACCAGACGCTGTGGCTCATTTTCCTTGGCCTTTTCTATAGCAGCCAACAGCTTGTCCGTGTTCTTTTCCTTGCCAATAACCCCCTTGGCAATCAATTCATCCCGGTGCACCGCAAGATTAAAGATATCCGCAATATCGTAAATATATTTCCCTTCAATCAAGGCATGAATATTCTGCTCTCCCATGCCCTTGATATCCATAGCATCTCTGCTGACAAAATTAATAATATGATTTTCCAGCTGAGCAGGACAGGAAGGATTGGTACATTTGATGTCTGCTGTATCTGCCTCCCGCACCGCCTTGTGGCCACAAACAGGACAGATATCCCCTATCAGGAAAGGCACTGTGCCCACAGGACGCTTTTCATGACATACAGACCGCACTTTGGGAATAATTTCTCCAGATTTGAATACCTTGATAGTATCACCAATGCGAATATCCAAGCTATCAATAAAATCCTGATTGTGCAGAGTAGCTCTCTCTACCTTGGTACCGCAAAGCTGTACAGGCTCAAATACTGCCGTTGGAGTAATCCGCCCAGTACGGCCCACAGACAGCTCAATATTCAGCAATTTGGTTTCCTTTTCCTCAGGAGGATATTTGTAGGCCACCGCCCATCTAGGCACCTTGGAGGTTTCACCCAAAGCCTGCCGCTGAGCAAAGCTATTCAGCTTTACCACTGCTCCATCAATATCATAGGGCAGTTCTCCTCTGGAAGCACCAATCCTGTCAATAGCCCCCATAACCTCGCTGACAGTGTGACACACCTGATAATTGTGAATTACCTTAATGCCCTGCTTTTTCATAAATTCATAGGCCTCAGTATGACTGGCAAACTCCCTGCCCTCAACCCTTTGCAGATTAAAGACAAACATGGACAGCTGCCTATCCTTAACCACCTTGCTATTCAGCTGCCGCAGAGTTCCAGCCGCACAATTCCGAGGATTGGCAAATTGCTTCAATCCCAACAGCTCCTGACGAGCATTAACCTTGGCAAAAGCCTCCCGACTCATATAAACCTCGCCCCGAATTTCAAAATAAGGCAATGGCTCCTTGAGCTTTTCTTTGATATCCTTAATAACCTTGGCATTATCTGTAACATCCTCACCCTGAACAATACCATCACCTCTGGTAATAGCCTGAGCAAGAATGCCATCCCTATAGCGCAGGGCCAGGGACAAGCCATCAATTTTTTCCTCTACCACAAACTCCGGATTATCCAATTGCGCCATGGCAGAGGTCACAAACCCCTCTACCTCCTGGCGGGAAAAAACATCCTGCAGGGAAAGCATAGGCACATCATGAGCCACCAGCACACCAGCCTCACGATTGGCATTGCCTCCTACCATCTGGGTAGGGGAATTTTTGGTAACCAGCTCAGGATAATCTGCTTCCAGCTTTTTCAGCTGTAACATAAGCTGGTCATATTCATAATCAGAGATTTCCGGCTCATCATTATTGTAATAGCAATTGTTATGATGACGGATTTCCTTCCGGAGCCGATTCAGCTCCTTTTTTACCTCTTTTATGTCCATCTTCATCCTCCAATTACACCTTTTTTAGGGGCGCATATCTCTGCATCAGCTTTTTCAGGCCAATACCGGGGAAATTAATCTGAATTTCCGTTTCCTCACCGCTGCCTGCCACCTTCACCACAGTGCCAGTGCCCCATTTGGAATGGGAAGCCTTATCTCCCACCTTCCACTGAATAGACATATCTGGCCGATTCAGGCTCTTAGTGCCCATTTTTACAGAGCCTGCCAAGGAGGGGTTAGCACTGCGCAGGGCATTGAGAGCCTCCAAACCAGACATAGGCTGTCCTTTTGGTGTTGGCCTAGCTGCAGACATATTAGGCCGCATAGTTCCAGCCTGATTTTGTCCATAGCTGCCTGCTCCGCAGCCCCCAAACCTACCGGCCTGATTGCTCAGATTATTCCGACTGCCGATGCCGCCACTGCCAATAGTGCCCCAGCCATCATAGCTGCGGCCGAAGCCAATAAAGCTGTCCTCTCTTCTACGACGGAAAGCCAGCTCCTCCTTTAGCTCCTCTGGGAATTCATACAGGAAGCGGGATGGCTCATGAGCTTCGGTACGACCAAAGATGGTGCGTATGGAAGCATAGGTCATATACAGCTTGCGCTGAGCTCTGGTAATACCTACATAACAGGTACGTCGCTCCTCCTCCAGTTCCTCTGGCTCCATCAGGGTACGGCTGTGAGGGAACATGCCCTCCTCCATACCAATCATAAACACCACTGGGAACTCCAGACCTTTGGCAGAATGAAGCGTCATAAGAGTAACCCTCTCCTCCTCCAAATCAGAATTATCAATATCTGACAGCAGAGCCATTTTGCTAAGGAAGTTCTCCAGATTAGGTTCTTCCTCCTCTTCCTTCTCAAAATCCTTGGCCACGCCCACAAATTCCTGTAAGTTTTCTATACGAGACTCATTTTCCAGCTTTTTCTCTGCTTTATCATTTTTCAAAGCATCAATATAGCCAGTAGTCTCCATAACCTCCTGAATCAAATCCGAAACAGCCAGCTTGTCCATGCGTTCCATGAGCTGGAAAAGCAGCTCCGCAAATTTCTTCAAAGGATTTTTGCTCCGGGCGGTTAGGCCAGGCACCTGCTCCAAAAGCTCCTCATTGGCAATTACCTCAAAAAGGCTGAGATTGTTTTCCACCCCATAGACCATTAGTTTTTCAATGGTGCTCTGTCCCAAGCCTCTCTTAGGCACATTGATAATCCGCATGAGGCTCACCGAATCCATAGGATTGTACAGCACCCGGAGGTAGGCAGTAATATCCTTGATTTCCAGACGGTCGTAGAATTTCAGCCCTCCAACCATTGTATAAGGCAGGCCTACCCGCATAAAGGCATCCTCCAGCACACGGGACTGGGCATTGGTTCTATAGAGAATAGCTATATCACCATAGGAGGTTTTGTAGATATCATGCTGCTTACTAATGCTTTCTGTAATAAATCTAGCCTCATCCCGCTCATCACTGGCCATATAGGTCGTGATTTTGTCTCCCTGTGCATTGTCTGTCCAAAGATTCTTCTTTTTGCGATGAGAGTTATTTTCGATAACCGCATTAGCCGCTGCTAAAATGTTTTTGGTAGAACGATAATTCTGTTCCAACATAATGGTTTTGGCATCAGGATAATCCTGCTCAAAATTCATAATATTGCTAATATCAGCACCACGCCAGCCATAGATGGACTGATCCGCATCACCTACTACGCAAAGATTGCGATAGCCCCCAGCCAACAAGGTTGTCAACTGATACTGAGCCCCATTGGTATCCTGATACTCATCCACCAGAATATAACGGAAGCGACGCTGATACCGACTGCGGATTTCCTCATTTTCAGATAACAAGGAAACCGTTACCAACAGAAGATCATCAAAATCCAGAGCGTTGTTCTCCCTAAGCAGCTTCTGATAACTCTTGTAAACCTCGGCCACCTTTTTCTGATAAAAATCACTGGCCTGAGCCTCAAAGGCCATAGGCCCCAGCATCTGATTCTTGGCATTGGAAATAGCATTGCGAATACCACCGGGATTATACTGCTTTTCATCCAGATTCAGTTCCCGAATAACCTTCTTTACTACGGTCTGAGAATCCCCAGAATCATAAATAACAAAATTGCTCTTATACATGCCGGTGCTTTCGATTTCCCGGCGCAAAAAACGGGCACAAAAAGAATGGAAGGTGCTAAGCCAGATATCCTTGGCCATAGGACCAATCATATTCTCCACACGTTCCCGCATTTCTGCTGCTGCCTTATTGGTAAAGGTAATAGCCAAAATGCTATAAGGAGCTGCTCCATGCTCCAAAAGATTGGCAATACGATGTGTCAGTACCCTTGTCTTGCCAGAGCCAGCTCCAGCCATAATAAGCAAAGGGCCTTCCAGACAGGCCACCGCTTCCTGCTGGGCCGGATTCAAACCAGAAAAAATATCCAAGACTCATTCCCCCACAAACTCAAAAAGAGCTGCCGATGTGTTTTACTGTCATACATCAGCAGCCCTTGAATAATACTATTTACAGCTTTGCTGCAGCCTCAGTCAGCTGAGGTACAATCTGCTTCTTACGAGACATAACCCCTGGCAGATAAATGGAATCACCGCTGGCATCCTTGCCGAAAGCATCAGCAATCAACTGCTTTGGCTCACCTACAAATACCAGTTCAGTGGACTCCTCCATAATATCAGTAACCATCAGCAAGGACATATCATAGCCCTCATTCTGGCACAGCTCCTGCATAGCAGCTACCAGCTCTGCCTTCTTGGCCAGAATATCAGCAGTATCCATAACAGAAATCTGAGCCACAATAGCCTTGTACTGACCAAAGGAGAAAGGCTTGGAATCAGTCTTGGCAATCTGAGCAGGAGTCAAATCTCCCAGGTCAGCACCAGCCTTAAGCATAGCCATACCATATTCCTTCAGATTTACACCAGCAATAACAGCCAGCTTCTCAGCAGCAGCCTTATCCTGCTCAGTGCAGGTTGGGGACTTAAAGAGAACAGTATCAGATACAATAGCAGACAGCAGCAGGCCAGCAATTTTCTTTGGCAGCTCTACCTTCTTGCAGTCAAACATCTTGGTAATAATAGTAGCAGTACAGCCTACGGGTTCAATATGTACAAAAATAGGATTAGCAGTATTCAGGCCACCCAGACGATGATGATCCACAATCTCCAAAAGCTCTGCCTTGTCCAGACCATCAACAGACTGAGCTGGCTCATTGTGGTCTACCAGCATAACAGCCTGCTTCTCCTCTACGGAACCAATCAGTTCAGGAGCCTCTACCTGGAAATAATCCAATGCATACTGAGTTTCCTTATTTACCTCACCCAGACGTACAGCAACAGCCTCTACGCCCTGAGCCTGCTTCAAAGCAGCATAGCTCAATGCGGAACAAATAGAATCAGTATCAGGGTTCTTGTGACCTGTAACAAATACCTTACTCAAAACAATTCCTCCTATAAATCAATTCAAATCTATGTTTAT
>DAVZJH010000087.1:0-7751 GCA_052272885.1 Anaerovibrio sp.
ATTGCATATGGGGCGGGAGAGTTGTCACTCCCGCCCCATTATTAATATTATAGTTAACACTGAATTGGAGATAGATATATGAGTAATAAATATTTATTAAATGAAGATGAATGGAAATTTTTAAGATGGCTGTCAACAGAAAAAGAGGTTCCATTACATTTAGCAAATACATTAGGGTCCTATAAGGATGTAATGACAAATGAATTGCCTTTAGAATGTGATGAGGGTAAAGCTATAGATGAGTATAAAGCTATAATAGAAAAATTAAGAGAAAATGATCTTATTACTCTTGAACCATGTGTATTTAGCACACTAATGACAATTTATGGTTTGTATAGTAAGCGAACTACCCTAAAAGGAGATGAAGCATTAGCGGAACATTACAATCAATAAATAAACAAAGATTAGGTTAATAAAGAAGCAAAATGCATGCTAGAAAATTCTTGATTTGCCGAATACATCAATTATCGCTTACTAGTGTATTCATTGCACCTTCCTGCTTTGGCACTGTTTGTAATTTCGATAAAAGGCCAGGCATAAATTTTGATTAATATGTAAATAAGTATTTACATACCTGAATAGAAATGCTATAATGAACATAGCAATTAATTTAAGTCTTAGCAGAGTGGGTGTTTCACCCACTCTTTTCTTTGAAATAAGATAGGAATTTTCGTTAAGGAGGGAGATTTGCGTGGCTGGCAGAATTGAAGCAGAGGTAGAAAAGATTGTCGAGGAGCTGCTGGAGAATACAGCCTTGGAGCTGGTGGCAGTGGACTACGTAAAAGAGCGTGACTGGTACCTTCGTGTCTTTATTGACAAGGAGGGCGGTGTAGATCTGGATGATTGTCAGGATCTTAGCAGAAAGCTGGAGGAGCTTCTGGATGCCCAGGATCTTATCAAGACCAGTTATATTTTGGAGGTATCCTCTCCCGGCCTTGATAGAGAGCTGAAAAAGCCAAGAGATTTTCAGCGGGAAATGGGTAAGGATATTGATGTAAGCCTTTTTGCTCCACTAGATGGCAAAAAGGTGGTAACAGGCCCACTAAGTGCCTATGATGGGGAAACCATCAATGTAGGCGATATGGCTATTCCAATGGACAAGGTAGCCAAGGTGAACCTGCATATAGATTTTTAAGAAACCAAATGATTGGTAACCAGTCATGAAATTTAGGAGGTTAATAAATAGTGGCTACCAGAACAAAAAAAGTAAAGGCTGCAGAAGATAAAGCTTGTGGATTTATGACAGCATTTAAGGAGTTGGGCCTGGAAAAGGGTATCAACCCTGAGATTATCTTTGATGCTATTGAGGACGCCCTAGTGGCAGCCTACAAGAAAAATTTTAATTCTGCACAGAATGTACGAGTTAATTTGGATCGCATTACCGGCAGCTATCATGTATATGCCATTAAAACCGTAGTTGATGAGGTTGAGGATGCCGTTCAGGAAATTTCCTTGGCTATGGCTCGCAAGATTTCTCCAAATTATCAGGTAGGGGATACTCTGGAGGTAGAGGTTACTCCTGCTAACTTTGGCCGTATTGCAGCTCAGAATGCCAAGCAGGTAGTTGTACAG
The DNA here is from genome assembly GCA_052272885.1 of Anaerovibrio sp. GTDB lineage: Bacteria > Bacillota > Negativicutes > Selenomonadales > Selenomonadaceae > Anaerovibrio. The sequence continues at coordinate 1,573 of DAVZJH010000087.1, forward strand.
CGTATTCGCGAAGCTGAGCGAGGCATGATTTACAGCGAGTTCTCTGAGAGAGAGAATGAGGTTGTAACTGGCATTATTCAGCGGGTAGAAAACAGAAATGTTTTTGTAGATCTGGGCAAGACTGAGGCTATTATGCCTCCAGCAGAGCAGATTCCTACTGAGGAATATGTAGTAAACAATCGTATCAAGGCCATTGTTATTGAAGTAAAGAACAGCACCAAGGGCCCACAGGTTACTCTGTCCCGTACTCATCCAGACCTTTTGAAGCGTCTCTTTGAGCTGGAGGTGCCTGAGATTCATGATGGCATTGTGGAGATTAAATCCGTAGCCCGTGAGGCTGGTATGCGCTCCAAGATTGCTGTTTGTGCTAGAGAAGAAGGCGTAGACCCTATTGGTTCCTGTGTAGGCCATAGAGGTTTCCGTGTACAGACCATTGTGGATGAGCTGCACAACGAGAAGATTGACATTGTAGAGTGGGATGAAAATCCTGCTGTCTACATTGCTCATGCTCTTAGCCCTGCCAAGGTTATCAGCGTAGATGTAGACGAAAACGAGAAGATGTCCAGAGTAGTGGTTCCAGACAATCAGCTTTCCCTTGCTATTGGCAAGGAGGGCCAGAATGCTCGTCTGGCAGCCAAGCTTACCGGCTGGAAGATTGATATCAAGAGCGAATCTCAGGCTCAGGAGGAGGAAGTTGCCGCTCCTGTAGAGGATGATTTGGCTGATGATATTCTTGCTGAGCTAGGCCAGGAAGATGATTTCCAGCAGGAAACTGATGCCCCAGAGGAAGCTTCTCAGCCAGCAGATGCAGAGCCAAATGAGGAAGCATAATATGGCAGTAACAAAGAAGATTCCTGCCAGATTATGTCTGGGCTGTCAGCAGCAGCATCCCAAGAAGGAGCTGGTACGGATAGTACGCAGTCCTGAGGGGGAGTTTTCTGTAGATATGACAGGCAAGAAAGCTGGTCGGGGAGCATATATATGCAACAACAAGGAATGTCTGGAAAAGGCCTTTAAGAGTCATGGTCTGGATCGTTCCTTCAAAAGCAAGATTGACAAGGCTGTATATGATGAGCTGTTACAGCAGCTCCTTTCAGAATGATGAACGAACAGAAGATAATGAACCTGCTAAGTATGGCACAGCGGGCTGGTCGAGTGGCCTCCGGTGATTTTGCTGTAACCAAGGCAGTACAAGGAAATAAGGTTCATTTGCTCTTGGTGGCAGGGGATGCTTCGGCAGAAACCCGTCAGCGCTATGAGCAGATGGCGGCACAAGGAAAAATAAAAATAGTCTATCTTTGGGATAGAGAGCAGCTAGGTCATTGTATTGGCAAGGACTTTAGAGCAGTGGCGGCCGTAATGGATGCAGGATTTGCCAATGCAATTGCCCGCTTTTGTCCCACTGATGGAGAAACGGGGGTGGATTAATGTCAAAATATAGAATATATGACATCGCCAAGGAACTAAAGACTGACAACAAAACTATCTTGGGTATTTTGCACAAGAATAATATTGAGGCCAAATCCCATTCCAGCACAGTGGATGATAATGCTCGCCAGGTGGTAATAAAGGCGCTGCAGTCCCAGCAGACTAATGCTAATGCAAAGCAGACAGCTCCAAAGCCACAGAATGATGGTAAGCCACAGACTCCTGCTAAGGCTCAGAAGTCACAGCAGAGTCATACCCAGCAGCCACAGGCTGGCAAGCAGGAGAAAAATCATCGTGAGGCTGGTGGCAATGGTCACAGTATTCGGGAGCGCAACGATAACAAAAATCGTCAGGGCCGGAATAATAGTGAACAGCATAATGCTGGTGACAAACAGAAGAAGCATAATGGCAGCCAGCAGGAGCGACGTAACGACAGGCATCAGCATAACAATGGTGGCAATGGCCATCAAAATGAGCGCCAGAAGCCTGTAGGAGATAGACCAAAGAATAACAGCAATCGCCCTGAGCGTAATGACCGTAACGACCGCAATGGCAGCGGCCATAATGATAACAGGAACGAGAAGAAGAATAATCGCGATAACCGGATGGAGCGTACTGACCGAATGGAAAAAAATGATCGTAACCGCCAGAATGGTGGTCGCAATGACCGTAATGGCAAGAATAGCCGCAATAACAATTTTAACAACAATGGTTTTGGCGGCAAGAATAATCGCAATAGAAACAACCGCAACAAGAATAGCCAGCCTCAGGCTCCAAAGATGGAAATAGCCCGTCCAAAGAACATCAAGGTAGGCGAGACTATTATTGTCAAGGATTTGGCCAGCAAAATGAGCTGTACAGCTGCTGAGATTATCAAGAAGCTGATGCTGATGGGTGTTTTGGCCAGCATTAACCAGGAAATTGACTTTGATACAGCTGCTTTGGTAGCCAGCGAATTTGGAGTTAATGTAGAGGAACTGCCACCAGAGGTAGATCCTACTCTGATTCCAGAGATTGTGGATGATCCAAAGACCTTGGTTCTGCGTCCACCTGTTGTTACCGTAATGGGCCATGTTGACCACGGTAAAACCTCTCTGCTTGATGTTATCAGAAAGACATCTGTATCCACCCATGAGGCTGGCGGTATTACCCAGCACATCGGTGCATATCAGGTAAAGTGTCAGGGTAAGAAGATTGTCTTCCTGGATACCCCTGGTCATGAAGCATTTACTGCTATGCGTGCCCGTGGTGCTCAGGTAACAGATATTGCCATTCTGGTAGTCGCTGCTGATGATGGTGTTATGCCACAGACTGTAGAGGCTATTCATCATGCCAAGGATGCTGGTGTACCTATTATTGTTGCTGTCAACAAGATTGATAAGCCAGGTGCTAATCCAGCCAATGTTAAGAACGAGCTGATGGAGCATGGTCTGGTACCAGAGGAATACGGTGGAGATACCATTATGGTAGAGGTTTCTGCCAAGAAGAATATTGGTATCAGCGATCTGCTGGAAATGGTATTGCTGGTTGCTGAGGTGAAGGAGCTGAAGGCTAATCCAAAGCGTGAGGCTCGTGGTGTTATTATCGAGGCACAGCTGGACAAGGGCCGTGGTCCTGTAGCTACTGTACTGGTTCAGTCTGGTACTCTCCGCATTGGTGATTCCATTGTGGCTGGTACTACCTACGGTAAGGTTCGTGCTATGCTGAACGACCGTGGTGAGAATGTGAAGAAGGCTGGTCCTTCTGTTCCTGTAGAGGTGCTGGGCCTTAACGATGTTCCAGCAGCTGGTGATGAACTGGCAGCTCTGGAGGAGAAACAGGCTCGTACCATTGCTGAGAAGCGTATGGAGAAGCAGCGCAACGATATGATTCATGCCAAGAAGGTTTCCTTGGATGATCTCTTTAACCAGATTCAGGAGGGCCATCTGAAGGATCTGAATATCGTTGTTAAGGCTGATGTTCAGGGTTCTGTAGAGGCATTGAACAGCTCTCTTATGGGCTTGAATAAGAATGATGAGGTTCGTGTTCGCATTGTACACTCCGGTGTAGGTGCTGTTACTGAGTCTGATGTTATGCTGGCTTCTGCTTCCAATGCTCTGGTTATTGCCTTTAACGTGCGCCCAGATGCCAATGCCCGTCGTGTAGCAGATACCGAGGGTATTGATATCCGCACCTATCGGGTTATCTATGATGCACTGAACGATGTTAAGGAAGCAATGAGCGGTATGCTGGCTCCTAAGTACAAGGAAGTTATTCAGGGCAAGGTGGAGATTCGTCAGGTTATGAAATTCTCCAAGGCTCTGGTAGCTGGTTCCTATGTACTGGAGGGCAAGATTACCAACCAGTCCAAGATTCGTATTGTCCGTGACAATATTGAGGTATTTGAGGGAGAGCTGGATGGCCTCCGCCGCTTCAAGGATGATGTGAAGGAAGTTGCTGCAGGCTACGAGTGCGGTATTACCATCAAGGATTACAAGGATTTCCGCGAGGGAGATATTATTGAGGCTTATATCATGGAGGAGGTAAAGACCTCTATCAATGATATAAACAAGGATTGATTATAGAAACGGAGGGTAGAGATATGAGCCAGCTTCGTATAGAAAAAATTCAGGAGCTCATGAAGCAGGAAATCAGTCAGATTATTCTGCAGGAGCTAAAGGACCCAAGAATTGGCTTTGTGACTGTTACCCAGGTAGAGATTACCAGAGATTTGAGCAGTGCCAAGGTATTTGTCAGCATCATGGGAAATGATGAGCAGATAGCCAAAAGCTGGGCTGGTCTAAATAGCTCTCTGGGCTTTATCCGCCGTGAGGTGGGACATCGTATCCGCCTGAGAGTTACTCCTGAGTTAAAATTTGTTCTGGATAAATCTCTGGACTACAGCGATCATATCCAGAAGCTGCTGCTGCAGATTGAAAAGCAGGAGCACAGCAAGGATGCTGAGTAAATAAAAATAGAAAGGCTGTCGCATTTTGTGGTAATAATCCATAACGCGGCAGCTTTTTTTGTTGTATAATAAGAAATAGGTTAATTTAGTTTGAGAAAGGAAGTGGTTCCTGTGCATATAACATTAAAGGAAGCAGCAGCTAAAATGCTGGAGGCAGAAAATCTGGTGATTACCACTCATGTAAATCCTGATGGCGATGCCTTAGGCTCCTCCCTAGCGCTGTATCAAATGCTGATACGTCTAGGTAAGAATGTGGAGGTGCTGATAGACGATGATATTCCGGAGAGTTTTGGCTTTTTGCCAGATATAGAGGCCATACAGAAGCCGGAAAAGGAAAGCTATCCTGCAGATTATCTGATTATGCTGGATGTGTCCAAGGATAGAATTGGACAGGTGCTGAACAAATGTCAGGCTCCTATTATCAATATTGACCATCACCGCACCAATGATGGGGAGGCAGATTTCCTCTATCTGGATGCAGAAAAGGCTGCTACAGCAGAGATTATTTATCAGCTGGTTCAGGAGCTGGCGGTGACACCAGATGCTGCTGTGGCCATGTGTATTTTTACAGGGCTTTCCACAGATACAGGCAATTTCCGTTTTTCCAATACCAGTGCTTCTACCCTGCGGGCAGCTGCAGATATGGTAGAGGCAGGTGCTCAGCCTCATGTGGTTTCGGAGGCTTTGGAGAAGCGCAGCTTCAAGGAAGTGCTGGATAGAGCCAAGGCTATGGAAACCATTGAAATGGCTATGGATGGGAGAGTAGCAGGCATTTTTATTGACAATGCTCTCTACGAAACTCTTGACACCACAGAGGGCTTTATTGATGGAGTAAGAATCATTGATGGAGTGGATGTGGCTGTGCTTATGAAGGAAGTGGAGCCAGGAAAATGCCGGGTTAGTATGCGCTCCAAGGGTGTGGATGTTAGTGTCATTGCCACAGAATTTGGCGGTGGCGGTCATGTGCGGGCAGCAGGCTGTACTATGGAAGAGCCTTTGGCCGAAGCCAAGACCAAGCTGTTGGAGGCAATCAGCAGACATATTTGAGAACTAGCTGGAATAATTGAGGATAAGATAGGGCATTATTCGTATAATTATGTTAATTTAAAAACAGGAGGACAAATGAATGAGTGACGTTTTGCAGAAAATGGAAACCAGAAGGAGTATTCGCAAGTTCAAGGCGGACATGGTGCCACAGGATATTATGGATAAGATTATTGAAGCAGGTCTTTATGCTGCCAGTGGTCATGGTGAGCAGAATACTATCATGATTCAGGTAACTAATAAGGAGTTGAGAGACAAAATTTCCCAGCTGAATTGCCAGATTGGTGGCTGGAAGGAGGGCTTTGACCCATTCTACGGCGCACCAGCTATGATTATTGTTTTGGCTAAAAAAAGTTGGCCTAATCGAGTTTATGATGGCAGTCTGGTTATGGGAAATCTTATGCTGGCCGCTCATGAGCTGGGCATTGGCAGCTGCTGGATTCACAGAGCCAAGGAAGAATTTGAAATGGATTGGGGTAAGGAGTTACTAAAATCTCTGGGTATTGAGGAAGAATACGAAGGTATTGGTCATTGCGCCCTGGGCTATGTGGAAGGGGAATATCCTAAAACTCCAGCCCGTAAGCCTAATAGGGTATTTTATGTAAAATAAATTTAAAATATAGAAAAAGCTAAAGCTGCCTGACAAAATCAGTAATGATTTGTCAGGCGGTTTTTGTTTTACACAAAAAATTTACCGCTATGTCTTGCGGGGGGGGGCATTCGTGTTATTATAATAGACATGTGGATAAGTATAAAGAAT